>JBIIIX010000230.1:0-4914 GCA_044234415.1 Cyanobium sp. | reverse complement strand
CTGCCGATTTGCCATGGCTGGAGCGACTACGACCGCTGGCTGGAACAGCTGCAGGCGGTGGGGGCGCTGGTGGGTCTGCGCAGCTGGAAGGAAACGGCCGAGGGCCGCCAGGGCAGCACCGGCGGCGGCAACCACCTGCTCTGGGGCGGTCCGGACCTGACCCGCCATCCGTTCTTTAGCCGCCCGGGCTGGCTGGCCGGGATTCTGCGCTACTGGCAGCAGCATCCGGCATTGGCCTACCTGTTCTGTGGCAACAGCGTTGGGCCGGCCTCCCAATCGCCGCGGCCAGATGAAGCCCTGGGAGACATCTTCGACCTGGAGCTGGCTTACCGTGCGCTGGAGCAGGCCGATGGCCAACCCAGCGCCGACGCCTGGGGTGATCACCGCAGCCTGATCGGCGAAACCCTGCGCCATCTGCACGCCGACCGCAGCGGCAACAACCATCGCAGCGAGATCAGCTTCGACAAGTTCTGGAACCCCGGCGCTCCGGCCGGCTGCCTCGGCCTGGTGGAATTCCGGGCGCTGGAAAGCCTGCCCGAAGCCCGCTGGAGCAGCGCCATCGCCCTGCTCTGGAGTGCCCTGGCCGCCCATCTGCTGGAACCCCGGAATCGGCCCCGAGGCCTGCGCGACTGGGGCAGCGCCCTGCATGACCGGCAGCTGCTGCCAAGCCAGCTATGGGCTGATCTTGAGGCGGTTCTCGACGACCTGGCCGCCGATGGCCTGGTGCTGGACCGGGAGGTCTTTGGCGCGATCTGGAACTGGCGCTTCCCGCCGCTGTTGAGCTGGCGGGGCGACGCGGCCCTGGCGGATCGCCAGGGGCCCTGCCGGCTGGAGTTGCGCGCAGCCCTGGAGCCCTGGCCGCTGATCTGCGATACGCCGGTGGAGGGCGGCAGCACAAGCCGCTTCATCGACGCCTCCCTGAGGCGCTTCGAGGTGATCGCCAGCCCGGCCTTCCGCCAGCACTGCAGCCTTTGGTTGGAGGGCCGGCCCCTGCCCCTGGCCGACCCGCAGGCCGTTGGTGCCGAAGCCGGTGGTACCGAGGCCGCTGCGCCGCTGGCGGTACGGGTGCGCAGCCAACGGCTCTTCCCCTGCCTGCATCCGGCGATCGCACCGCGCAGCCCCCTGGAGCTGGTGATTCGCAGCCCGATGGGCGTGGAGGCCTTCCAGTTGCATTTGGAGCAGGAGCGCTGCGAACCCCTGGGACCGGAACACAGAACAACGACCCCTCGGGCTGGGGTGCAACCCTGGAGCGGCAAGCGGCGTCCGGAGGACGTCAGCCTCGACCTGCGCCTGGAGGGGGAGTTAACGACCGGACCTACCCGCTGATCAACCCGCCTGCCAAGGATCAGCGGTAGGGGTGAGCCAGGGGTCTGGGCAGCCGACTCCCGACCCTCTTCGAACCAACGCGTTCGGTAACCCAGGGCAGCGGGCCGGTGGCTGCTGCGCTGGGTTCCCCAAGGCTCACCAGCTCACGCCGTGCAGTTTCGGCAGCGGAGCAGTGCGGAAGGTGGTCGCGAACAACCGGGGAATGATGCGACTGTTGTAGACACGGAATTCGCGAATGATTGTTGCCCCAGGATCGCGGACCGCCTGATTCAGCACCACGGAGCCATCTGGATCGGAAACGGAGCGATGGAACGTGCCTGGCGGAATCCGCAGGATATCTCCACCGGTTTCGAGGCGGACAATGTGATAGGGGTAATTCCAGCCAAGATTCACCAGATAGAAGGTGCGACCACCGTGCAGCGCGAGTAGATTATCTTCTTGATGGGGATGTAGATAAAACTGCCAAGCTCCTGTCTTCTCTTCATTGGGGGGGCTGATGGCCGGACCACTATGGATCACCAGATCGCGGGTATTTGAGTTCGGTACGGTGATATCAAAGAAACGAACGGCGGGGGTATCGCGGAACTTCTCGTAGGGAATCAGTTCAAACATTGGCGCCGGTCTGGGGCCCTGCTGCTGTCGTTCGACAGGCAGGTCGACAAGGTTCAGATTGGACATGGAAGCATCCGGTGGCACACCGGAGGATGCGAGAACCTAGTGAACCGAAGTACTGGCCAAGGCAACGGTAAGCCTCGCTACCGAAACCCGTTGATCGTGGGCCAGTTTCCTGGCTGATTGCGATTCGGTTGCCCCTGCTCCTGGCCATCCTTGCTCAATTTCCAGAGCGGATCGCAACGGCATCGAAGCGATGCAACCCCCCGGCTTAGCGACCCCCAGGCTGACGTTGGCCGCGGCGCGGCGCTCAGAACGGGATGGGCATCTCCACCGCGGCGGGCGGTGGGGCGCAGGCGGCGACCCGCTGATCCACAACGGCGCCGATGACCACAATCGACGGCGACGCCAGGCCTTGGGCCTCCACCTCATCCGCCAGGGCAGCGAGGGTGCTGAACAGCTGCCGCTGGCCTTCCACGGTGCCCTGCTGGATCACCAGGGCCGGAGTGGAAGGGGCCAGTCCACCAGCCTGCAGCTCCTCCGCAATCCGTCTCAGATTGTGAAGCCCCATGTAGATCACCAGGCCATCGCTACAACGAGCCAGGCCCCGCCAGTCCACGCCTGGCCGCTGCTTGTCGATCTCCTCATGGCCCGTCACGAAGGTGACGCTGGAGCCGGCGGCGCGATGGGTCACCGGCACGCCGGCATAGGCCGGCGCGGCGATGCCGGAGGTCACCCCCGGCACCACCTGCACCGGAATGCCGGCCGCGGCCAGATGGGCCGCTTCCTCACCGCCGCGGCCGAACAGAAACGGATCTCCTCCCTTGAGGCGCACCACACAGCGGTGCCGACCCGCCAGCTCCACCAGCACGGCATTGGTGCTGCGCTGGGGCACCGAGTGGTGGCCACGCCGCTTGCCGACGAAGTGGCGCTCGCAATCGGCCGATACCAACTCCAGCAACGCCACCGGCACCAGGGAGTCGTACACCAAGGCGTCGCAGCGGCGCAGCAGGCGCTCCGCCCGCACAGTCAGCAGTTCCGGATCCCCCGGACCCGCCCCCACCAGATGCACCGTGCCGGGCAGGGACCCCAGATCGGACGCGCCAACATCCATCAGCGGGCCTCCAAAACATGGCGAGGGACTGTGTGCTGGCCCGCCCCCCTGGGGGGCGCGGCGGGCAGGGCCGCTGCCCCGTGGCGGGCGCTGGGGGGGATTGCTGGGGGCGTCGGAGCCGGGCGGTTCAGGGCGAAGGGGGCATCCGCATCCGACTGTATGGACTCCACCGCAGACCAGCGGCACGGTGGGACCTCCCTGACCGACGGGACTTGGGCCGGCGGCCGGGGCTGGCCTGGAGGCTGAAGCACAACACCCAGAAATCCGGGGCAGCGGCGCCGCTCCGGCGGAGGTCACCTCTGGGCTCCAAGCCTGCCGCCCCCTTAGGCCAGAGGCGTGGCGAGCCGTGCCCAGGTCAGGCCAGATGCGGCCAGGTCAGCGGTTGGTCAGCGGCAGCCGCGGGCTTTGCCGTGGCATCGGCTGTCGTCTCCGCTGGGACCTTGGCCGGTGGTGTGGGCTGAAGTGTGGGCGGGGGGATGCGCAGGGCGGCAATCAGCAGGCCCCGCGACTGGCCCTGCACCACGGCGATGGCGCGCAGGTGCCCGACCGTTTCGAAGCCGAGCTCGGCGTTGAGGCGGCGGGTGGCCAGGTTGTGATCGAAGTAAAAACTCAGCAACGTGGTGACGCCGAGCCGCGGGCACTGGCTGATCACCCATTGCTTGAGGCGGCGGCCGATGCCACGCCGCTGCTGCTGCGGGGCGACGTAGACGCTGATCTCGGCCGTGGCGTCATAGGCGGGACGCCCTTGATAGAAGGAGCTGAGGTAGGTGGTGGCCACCACCTCGCCCTGGAGCTCCGCCACCCAGATCGGCCGGCGCCGCGGATCGAAGGCCCGAAACCAAGCGAGGCGATCGGCCACGGCGATCGGTCGGGTGTCGGCGGTGGACCACCCGCCCGGAATCGAGGCGTTGTAGATGGCCACGATGGCGGGCAAATCGGCCTCCCGCGCCTCGCGGATCAGCAGGTCCGAGCTGAAGGCGTGGGGAGAGCTGGCGGCGTCCATGGCCTGTGGCGGGATTCCTCCCGGATGGGGCGCCCCACCAATTTGGATCGGGGACGGGTGTAGGGGCCGAACGGTGTGCGTGATCCCGTGGGAGTCCCCCATCGCGGTCGGGGTGGACACCAGGCCGGATGCCTTTGCCGGAGCGGGCGCCCAAGCCGGCGCCAGAAGCTACGGAGAAGCGCACCTCCCCCGAGGCCGCGTGGTGCCAGCCAGGAAGCGATTGGAGGCCGGCTGGCGGGGCTAGGAGCCTTGCGCGCCTAGCCCCACCTACCCTGAAGCCCTTGCGCAGAGTGCCCAGATCAACACCATCATCCCGGAGGGTTCTCGGGAGAATCAAGCCAACAGAGCTCGAGCAAGCACGCAGAACATTGCTGCACGAATGGCGGCCAGGCGATTAGCGCAGGAGGCAGCTGACGTGGGCAGTTCCAAATGGAGTCGGCATTGGGAAACTCACGCTGATCCTGCGTCGGTGCGGGGACGACCCTGGCGGCTATGGGCAACAAGCTCCTCGAAAACCAGCTGAGAGCCGCGGCACAGCTCTGAGGGATGGAGACGACCAGCAATCAACCGTGCCGCAGCTGGCTGTGCAATCCAGCGCGTCTAGGAGAGCCTGCGGGGTCCGTTGGTTGCCGGCGTAGGTATCTGGGGCCTCAGCTGCCGCTGCCTGCGTCGGAGCCGCGGCTGCTCAGCGGCGGCCGCCGCCAGCCATAGGTTGGCGTCGAATGCGCCCCGGGCAATGCTGCTTCCCTCGCGACTTCGGCTGATCGCTGTGGGGAAGGTGCGCAAGGGCTGGGTGGCGGAAGGGGTGGCGGTGTATCTGCGGCGGCTGCCAGGGCTCGAGATCGTGGAGGTGCGCGAT
>JBIIIX010000229.1:0-4920 GCA_044234415.1 Cyanobium sp. | reverse complement strand
CTTTGGCGCAGCGTCAGCTGGGCGAAGCCCTCCTGCTGGGTGTGGGTTCGATCCTGGGCGGCCTGCTGGCGTTGCGCCTGGGCCTGCTGCTGAGCCAACCCTGAGGTGGATGGCTTCCATCCGTCGCCAGGAACTGGAGAACCTGTGGCTGGTGGCCTGCGGGGCGGTGCCGGGGGCCCTGCTGCGCTGGCAGCTGCAGGATCCGCGCTACGCGAACTGGCTGGGCTGCCTGCTGCTCGGCTTGCTGCTGCCCCATGCCAGGCGCCATCCCCGGCTGATGCTCCTAGCCGGCATTGGCTTCTGTGGTTCCCTCACCACCTTCAGCACCTGGATCCTGGGGTTGAGTCGCGGCCTGGAGGCCCCAGCCATCACCCCAGCGGCGCAGCAAGTGGCGCAGCAGCTGTTTGGCGACCTGCTGACCGGACTGGCAGCCCTGGCGCTGGGCCTGGGTCTCGCCAAGGCCACGGCCTTGCTCAAGCGCTGAACGCCTTACGGGGAGCGATTGGGTACGGGATACGGCGATGGCGCATGCGCCGCCAAACCCGCACGAAAGCACGGATCACGAGTTCGAGTTCGGCACGGCTCAGGCCACTGGCCGCCAGCTGGCCATCGCTGAGGCGAGCCTCCACCAGCCGACGCACCATGGCTTGGGCATCGGCTTGGGTGGTGTCTGGCGGCAGGGAGCGCAGGGCCGCCTCACAGCCATCGGCCAACATCAAAATCGCTGTTTCGCGACTGCGCGGAATCGGGCCCCGATAGCGGAAGCGGGCCTCCAGTACCACGGGATCTCGCTGCCGGGCCTGATGCAGGAAGTAGCCCATCTTCAGGGTGCCTTGGTGCTCGGGGATGAAGTCCGCCAGGGGCCTGGGCAGATGATGGCGACGGGCCAGCCGCAAACCCTCATCCACATGGGCCTGCAGGATGGCGGCGCTGCCGAACGGATCATCGAGCGCATCATGGGGGTTCGTGCCCTCCTCCTGGTTCTCGATAAACCAGTGGGGACCATGCAACTTGCCCACGTCGTGGTAGAGGGCACCGGTGCGAATCAGATCGACATCCGCCTGGATGGCCCTGGCGCCCTCTTCAGCCAGGCCACAGATCATCAGGGTGTGCTCAAAGGTGCCGGGCGCCTCGGTGGAGAGTCGGCGCAGCAGGGGGCGTTCCAGATCGGCCAGCTCCATCAGCCGCGCCCGCGTCAGCAGGCCGAAGGAACTCTCGATCAAGGGCGAGAGCAACAGGCCCGCCAACAACAACCCCACCACCAGCAGGGTCTCGGAGAACAGGTCGGGGCCCACGGCCAGCGGGCTGCCAGCAGCGATCCCCAGGCCGAGCTGCAACGCCAAGGTCTGAAGCACGGCAGCCACCAGCGGCAGCAACACCGCTAACTGCAGCAGCTGGGCTCGGTTGCGCTGGCGGCCGGCCAGGAGGGCCGCGCAGGCGGCAACCGCCGCGGCGATCAGCAAGCGCACTTCCAGTGAAGCCGGCAGGCCGTAGGGCCACAGCAAGCTGGCGATCGCCAGCCAGGCCAGACCGGCCGGGGTGCCGAGCCCCTCGGCGATCAACAGCGTCGGCGGCAGCAGCAGTGCCAGAGGACTGGCGTGGGGGCCAAGGAGCAGCTTGACGAGCTGGACCACCAGCAGCATGGCCAGGGCCAGCAAGGCCTGGCGCGGCTCCAGGCTGGCGCGCCAGCGACGCATCACTAGCAACATCACGCCGCAGGCCGCGGCGGCGTAGAGGAACGCCCGCAACCACAGCAGTGGCCGCGGGCGTCGATTACTCAACCCGAAGTAATCGAGCACGTCCACAGCTTGAGAGGTGAGGGGCTCCCCCTGATGTGCGATCAAATCGCCATGGCGTACTTGAATCATCGGTAGCCCACGCTGGCTGACGATCTCTTCCAGCCGTCTTTTGCTCAGGATCGAGTCGGGGCGGAGGTTGCTGCGGCCCCGCAGGCCATCGGCCAGCAACCGGGCGCCGAGTTTGCGGCCAGGCTCGCCCATCCCCTCAAGCTGCAAGCTGGCCGCCTGCAGCAGCACGGCGTCGGAAAGGGTGCCGTTGAGACCCTGGCTGAGCATGCGCTGCTGGGCCTGCAACACAGTTGTTTCCCAGCTCTGGATCTCTTGAGGCGCCAGGTTGGTGAGCCAGCGATGCTCCTCGGGGCTGAGGTTGACAGGATCGATGCGCGGCTGAGGGCTGCTGCGCTGCTGCCGCACCAGTTGCAGACGATGCTCCAACTGGTTGCGCAGCTGGCTGTTCATCTGGGCATCAATCACCAGAACCCTGGTGCGGGGCAAGCTCTGGCTGCGCCGCAGCTCCAGCTCGGCACTATCCACCACGAGGGCATCCTTGGGGGCTCGCAGCGTGAACGGAGAAGGGCCGCCCACCTGCAGGCTCGGTTCCATCAGCAGCGGCCAGCTGCTAACCGCGGCCACCAGCAGACAGGCGAGCACCACCACGACCAGGGCATTGGTGCGCCAACGAACCAAGGCCTGACCGGGCCGCTCCCGTCGCAGCAGGCGCCTCCAGATCAGGCCCAGCCGGCGCAGCGCCCGCAATGATCGAATGCATGGGAGAAGACGCTAGCCCTGCGCACCCAGCCGCGCTTGCGGTCGTCGCCACGATTGCTTAGCCACGGCTGGCTCGCCACGCCTGCCTCGCCACGCTTGCCTCGCCACGGTTGCCTTTCCGCGGCGTGGGCCAGCTTTGCCCATCCAGGGGCAGGGGTGGCAGGCGGGGATGATGCTGGATTCAGGACTGCGCGCCGCCATGGCCACCCTTCTTGACGGACGACGGCTGGCGGCGGTCATCGAGCAGCGCCTGGCGCGCCTCATTATCCAGACCCGCACCCTCCATCCCGACCTGCCGCCGCCGGGACTCGCCGTGCTGCGGCTGGGCGAAGATCCCGCCAGCGGCGTGTATGTGGCAAACAAGGAGAAGGCCTGCGACCGCGTGGGCTTGCGCAATCTCGGGAGCCACCTGCCGAGTGGCATCTCCGCCCAGGAGGCGCTCTCCAAGATTGTGGCCCTCAACAACGATCCCGCCGTGGACGGGATCCTGCTGCAGCTACCCCTGCCGGAGGGCCTCGACGAGCGGCCCCTGCTGGAAGCCATCGATCCGGGAAAGGACGCAGATGGCCTCCACACGCTCAATCTGGGGCGCCTGCTCAAAGGGGAGCCCGGCCCACGCAGCTGCACCCCCGCCGGGGTGATGGCCCTGCTGGCGGAAGCGGGGGTACCCCTGAGCGGCAAAAGGGCTGTGGTGGTGGGGCGCAGCATCCTGGTGGGCCAGCCGATGGCGCTGATGCTCCAGGCCGCTGACGCCACCGTGAGCGTGGCCCATTCCCGCACCACCGAGTTGGCCCAACTCACCCGTCAGGCGGATGTGCTGGTGGTGGCGGCCGGCCGGGCGCGGATGATCGGCGCCGAGCATGTCAAGCCGGGGGCGGTGGTGGTGGATGTGGGAATCCACCGGCTGGAGCCCGATGCCAACGCCGAACCCCAGGCCAAGGCCCGCCTCTGTGGCGACGTGCGCTTCGAGGAGGTGGAGCCGATCGCCAGCGCCATCACGCCGGTGCCCGGTGGCGTTGGACCGATGACGGTGGCGATGCTGCTGGTGAACACCGTTGTGGCGTGGCGCAACCACCATGGCCTGGCACATCCGTTGCAAGATCTCGTTCCTTGAGCGATTCGCCCGGAACAACGACAGGGGCTCCGGCAGGGGAGCGCGGCGAGGGGCCGGCCTGAGAGAATCCCGCCCATCTCCCCCACGGCCCCAAGCCCATCCCCGATGACCGCGGCGCTGACAACGGCTGACAGCATCTCCCCGGGGGACTCGAACGCCTTCGACCTCAAGACCTACCTAAGGCAGGCGGGAGCCAAGGTGGAGCAGGCTCTCGATGCCTCCCTCGGCCCCGAACAGCCCGAGCGTTTGCGCGAGGCGATGCGTTATTCGCTGCTGGCGGGGGGCAAGCGATTGCGGCCCATTCTCTGCCTGGCGGCCTGTGAACTCGCCGGCGGCGACAGCGAGCAGGCCATGCCCACGGCGGTGGCGCTGGAGATGATCCACACGATGTCACTGATCCATGACGACCTTCCCGCCATGGACAACGACGACCTGCGTCGCGGCCGCCCCACCAGCCATAAGGTCTTCGGAGAAGCCAACGCCATCCTGGCGGGGGATGCCCTGCTCACCCGGGCGTTCGAAATGGTGTCCCTGCGCAGCCCGGGGGTTCCGGCCGAGCGGTTGCTGGCTGTGGTGGGGGAACTGAGCCTGGCGGCTGGTGCGCCCGGTCTGGTGGGAGGCCAGGTGGTGGACCTGGAGAGCGAGGGCAAGCAGGTCAGCCTGGAGACCCTTGAATACATCCACGTGCACAAGACCGGCGCCCTGCTGCGGGCCTGCGTGCTGAGCGGTGCGCTGATCGCCGGCGCTGCCGAGGGCCTGATGGCGGCACTTCGGACCTACGCTCGCGGCATCGGACTGGCCTTCCAAATCATCGACGACATCCTTGATGTGACGGCCAGCAGCGAGGTGCTGGGAAAGACGGCGGGCAAGGATCTGAGCGCGAACAAAACCACTTACCCAAAACTGCTCGGTCTGGAGGAATCGCGTCAGCGGGCCGAGGCCTTGGTCCGCGAAGCCAAGCAGGCGCTCGAGCCCTACGGTGCCCAGGGGAAGGCGGCCCCCCTGATGGCCCTGGCCGACTTCATCACCAGCCGCGACCGATGACCCTTGTCCCCACCTGGCCGAGCGGGCCGCACGACAGCCAACCGCTCCTGGCTCTGCTCGATAACGCCGTTCTCTGGTGGGGCCTCGCCGCCTGCGGTTTCGCCCAGCTCTCCAAGCTGGGGGTGGAGCTGGTGGTTCACCGGCGCTGGCGACCCGCCGTGCTGGCGGAAACCGGCGGGATGCCCTCCAGCCATT
>JBIIIX010000228.1:0-4928 GCA_044234415.1 Cyanobium sp. | reverse complement strand
GCCGCCAGCAACAGCCCATCAGAAGGGCTGATATTGTGTTGCATTTAAGTGCACAAGACACCTTAAAGCCAACGTTGCAGCCCTACCTTTTTCGCCGTCTTCATGCCGTCTCCGCAGGAATTGATGCCCTGGCTTGGTTCTCCGGCCTGGCCCTCTATTGCCGTGATGACGGCCGCTTGTTCCGCCTGCCCGCGCTCTGGATTGGCAACCCCTGGGAGCTTCACAAGTCGGCGGGATCGATTCTGGTGCACGGCGTCATCCTGCTGGCTATTGTAGCTCTGTGGCTCGGCCGCTGGCGCCTACGAAATCCCGCCAACACGGTGATGCTCTTGGCGCTCGCCTTGCCGTTGATCAGTGGGCAGGGAATGCACGGCCGTTGGTTAGTCAACGGCCAGTTTGACCATCTGGTCTATATGCTTCATCTGCTGGCTGGCTGATGATCGCTGCCGAGACGACCCCCCCCGCTAACCGGCCGAGGCGGTGAACACGCCAGGCGAAGGCCGGCTTCACACCAGAGCCTCATCCCAGCTCACTGCCCCGCACGCCGAAGATCTCCAGCTGGGATACGGGATGGAGAGATCAGAAAGCAGCAGCGAGCAACCGTCCTTGCGATTCCAGCAGCGTGGGGCTAAACCCGGAGTCCGCGGCGGCCGATCGTCACGAAGCTGGTGCCGTGCAACGCATCACGGCCGTCGCTGCTGGATGCGGTCTGGCCATCGGCTCGGCGGGACACTAACCCGGCTGGACGTGAACCCGGAGGCAATGAATCGGGGATGCAATCGAGAGTTGCCGGGAGGAAGTCTCGGACAGATGGAGCAGAGCCAACAAGACCTGCTTAGGCCTGGACGAAATCTGCCAGGCTCGGCTTAGGCGGGCCTCAGATCTCCAGCAAGGTGGCCAGTATGGTTTCAGATGGGCAAGATTGAGGTCAGCAGAGCAGCGAGCACCATAGACAGTCCCGCGGACGAATGATCGATGACCACTATCCATCGCTATGTCTAGCAGTCGATGCAAGAAAGTCATTCGCATCATGGCCTCAACCAGACAGTCGAAGCGAGCTTGTTGCACGGTATCGATAGGCAACTTCATCGTGGCGAAATGAAGGGATCCCGCCGATCAAGCGATGTCCAACTCTAAGTCTCTTACCTCTCAGGGCAGTCAACCGATGGCGGCTTTCGATTTGTTTCGGACCTTGCCGGCACGGCGGACAACGAGCAGCAGAGATGAGCTGTAAGCGGAGGAGTCTGGCTATTGTTTGACTGATTGACCTCGTCACGCAACGGATTCGGTCATCGTCAGAGTAGCGCCGCCCTGCCTATGGAGATCGGCTGGAGAGCCTCGCTAGCAAGGTTGTGCGTCTGTAATGCGAATACAGAACTGGAGATATTTTATATCTCGTCCAAACAGCAACACAGCCAACAAGCAAATAACTCGCTCAAGGGGCGATCGCGCTCTGTAACAGTTGATGCCAATGAACTCTTCGATTGAATATGCATTATTGATCAGCGCTCGACGGAGACTCTTTTCAGTAAAGAATCGCAAGTGCGTTCTATCGAGGATTCCATAACTTTTGTACTCCCAATCTTTTGCGATGAGCATTTCCCTCAGGTTGCCTATGTATCTAACATTGGGTATTGAAGCCACCAAGCAACCGCCTTTGCTTAGCTTGTCTTTAATGGACTGCAGGAATTCATCATGATCAGGCATGTGCTCGATGACATCATTGCAAATAACCAGGTCAAAATAATTGTCTGGGATATTACTTTCCACATCCTGATAATTGCCAACTAACACTTTGGTCAGGTTGTCGCGAGCAAGCTCTGCAATGGACGCAACTGGCTCAACACCCCAATACTCGTGTACTTGATCCATATTCTTGCGAAATCCACCTGCGCCACAGCCAATTTCAAGCACACGCGAGTATTGCCTTGGAAGCAACGCAGCAACCTCTTTCCTGTTGACTTGGTAATACTCAGTGGATTTATTCATAAAGTAATTGTCGAAGGGGTTTATTCTACAAAGTTGGATTTTACACGAAGCAGAACAAGCTGTCAACTCTGGGGCGCCAGGGGCCGCCTGAAAGGTGGCAGGTAGGGAGATTGGGGTGGCAGAACAGAAAGCTGGTTGCAGCCCGTCCACTGGAGGGGTGTGTTCGCGGTGAAGCGCCGCTGCAAAAACAGTCCGGCGCCAGGAAAAGATAGCCCTCTCCTTATTCAGGGGGGGGCGTCGGGGCATGGCTTGTGTCAGATACTTGATAGCTTGCCTGAAAGATCAGCACGGAGAGAGCGTGATATGGTTCGTAGGGCTAGCGCTCGCAACCAGCTGGCCGAAAGGTGTAGCTTGGGATACAAGACTCCTGATGGTGGCGGCTCAGGTGCATTGCGGTGTTAGGCATCCTTAGTGAGCTTGAATGTGACTTTCTCATTCGTCACCGTAACGTACCCTGCCTTGACCATCTGATCAATCACTGCTTGTAGCTCTGGCTCTCCAACCTGTTTATAGAGGATAGCATCTATCGCAGATCTTAGAGCAGGCAACGTCCTGGGTCTCGAGTTTCCGGATCTTAAGCGATCAATGGCTAAGCCCATGCGCTCCTTCGTGGTCTTCGCCGTTGACGCTCGAATGATGGGAATCTCGCCAATCGTTTCGCTCCGTACCGAAAACACTTTTCGCTCTCTTAAGTGTTCAATTAAAGGGTCGAATCCCTTATCCTTAGATATAATATGAAAGAATGCATCTGGATCGGTTGCGCCGATCTGCCCTATATAAAATGCAATATGAAAATCAAGAGCATTGGGGCCTGCGCCGGAGATTTTTATGTACTTTGCACGTTCGCCAAGGTCTTGAATCGCAGCAACAGTTTCAAACGAGAGCCTTGTCTGAGCCTTTCCCACAAAAACATAAGCGACAAAGCCATCTCTGTTTAGCAGCTCAAGTTGGTTGGGTTGGACACTCTCGTAGTCAATCAGAACGTAATTGGTTCGCTTCATGGTCGAAAGTGGGGACAATAAACGATTCCGGTAAATATGATAGTACGCAGTGTGCAATTTCAGTTACGTTACCGTGTCTTCTTGGATCTTGTAAACATGTTTGTTTCAGGTTCACAAAGGTGTTGAGGTATGCCTAACTTGAAATTGGGCGAATCCGCATAAACCCCACCCGCAGGCTCCATTGGCACCATAAACCCTACGAGGCCAGCTGGCAACTTCGCGGGAACCCTGGCGGGACCAGTTTTTTTGCAGACCTGCGCCGGATCACGGCATCTAACGAGGGTCCGTATAGGACCGTTTATGCCGATACAAAGCTGTGATCTCGAGACTGCGCAGAAAAGGCTTGCTTTGAATCAGCAAGTCGCGAAGCTGGTACCTAAGCCTATAGAGGGCTAACAAAAGGCGCAAGCCTCAGTATCATTTGCGCTGTATCCAATACAATTACGCTTGGTGTGCTCAACGTAGTGGGCTAAAAACAGCCCAAGCCGAGAGTCTTTGATCGTGAAGCAGCAATCGTGTTGGGCTCGTTCCGCCGATCCTTCGGACGCTGATCGCATCAAGCCGCTGAACCAGCCAGCTGCCCAATCCTGGAAGCCGAGATGCCCAGGCTTGCCGCAGTCCATCAGCGTGTGAATGCAGCGGGTGGTGTGGCCTCCCTCCAGCAGCTGGGTGATGAATGGGTGCAGTGGGCTATAGAAAGCCCATGCATTCTCAGTCGGCAGGAGGGATTTCGGCCCTTGCAGACGGGGAAACCCACCGACCAAGCTCCGTCAACATAGGGCCGCCATGGGCTACGCGGCTGTCGTGTTGACGGACCTTGCAGATGTCTCTCGCTGATTTGGCTAGTTGCGAATCTTCTGCCAGTCAGGGTCACAGAGAACGTAGCTGTTGGTGTCGGGGTGAAAGGTGAAGCCATTCGCCCCATCCAGGCTGAGGTTGAAGGCCTCTCCGCCGGGCACGCCTCGGATCATGCGACGGCAAGCCTCCTGGACGATCTTATTGTCGAGGCCAGTGAACATGAAGTGATTGGCGGCGATGTGTCGGCCGTGGGTGAAGTCGATGAACTTCACCATCGTCTTGGCATCATTGCCGCTGGTAATGCCAGCCCGCACGTCATTGATCAGCATCGAGAAGCGCAACACGGCGTCATACGTGTTATAGGTCAAATACATGGAGTCTCGAAAACGAACCCTATCGATCCACTCGTGCAGCCGTGGTTGGCTGATGTCGGGCTGGTGCAGCACGATCGTGTCAAAGATCTTGGTTTCACCGCTATAGATCGGACCACGCACAAACGACTCAAACACGTAGTTGCCCAGGCTGTGGATCAACAAGCAAAACCGCAAGCCGACCGGGCGGGAAGCCTGACGCAGGGGATCCGCGAACAGCTGGGCTAGGCCTTCGAGGGTTTGATCGAGCTGGATCGCTGAAACCCGGGCGGCGGCCTGCGCCTGCTGGTAGGCGCGGATGGGATCGCTGCTCATGGCCGGTGGGTCAGCCGGCCAGGAAAAGAGCATGACATTCGCCTGATACTCTTCTTGCAAGCGTTGTGCCTGTTCAAGCCCACTGCTGGCGGTTGAGCTATAGCCTGGAATCAGGAAGATCCAATTATAGGTTTTGTTTGCCTGGTCGTAGCGGAGGCCGCCAGGGTGGTCGTCGTGTTCGCCGGCCTTCATGCGCCGCACCAGATCGGCCAGCAGGGCACAGCTGGGTCCGCAGCCATTCCAGTTCCCCGCGGGAGGGGAGGGAACAAGGTTGACCAGCCAGTCCCCCGCCGGGCCGGCTTGGGCTGTTGCCAGCAGCACATCCTCGCCGCCGATTGGGTTCTCACAGGGCAGAAACAGATCCGGGCCTTGGCGCTTGAGGTTGACCTTGCGGTTGGAAAAGAGGAGGATCATGGCAGGTGATCAACAGGTTGATTTAGGGGAGGCGCGTGAT
>JBIIIX010000413.1:0-4932 GCA_044234415.1 Cyanobium sp. | reverse complement strand
CCTCGCACAGCCAATACCATTATCAAGGAACAGATGAAGGCCTTGGGTGGTGAAACCGTGGGTGAAGATTACATCCCACTGGGCAACACAGAGGTTGCGCCAATCATTGCCAAGATTAAAAAAGCCTTCCCCAACGGTGGCATCATCATCAACACTTTGAATGGTGATTCTAACGTTGCTCTGTTCAAGCAGTTCAAGGCAGCAGGGATCGATCCTGCCAAATATCCGATCATGTCGTTCTCGATCGCTGAGGAAGAAATTCGCCAGATTGGCCCTCAGTACACCAACGGCACCTACGCTGCTTGGAACTTCTTCATGAGCCTAGATACCCCTGCCTCGAAAAAGTTTACGGCAGATTTCCAAGCCATGTACGGCAAGGATAGGGTGACTGGCGATCCCGCTGAATCCGCTTATAACATGGTGTATCTTTGGAAAAATGCCGTAGAAAAAGCCGGCACATTCGAAAATCTTGACAAAGTCCGTAAGGACATGATCGGTATCACCTTTGCAGCGCCACAAGGCGAAATCAAGATGTTCCCGAACCATCACACCTCCGAGCGGGTGCTGATCGGTGAGGCTATGGATAATGGCCAGTTCAAGATTCTCTCCGACTCGAAGAAGGCGATCCCGCCGATTCCCTGGAACCAGTTTGTGCCTGAAACCAAAGGATATACCTGCGACTGGACCCTCGATCGCCCTGATGCTGGCAAGTTCAGAATGTGAGGATAACCAGTGGCCATCCTTAGGGATGGCCACTTTATTGTTACTCAATCGGAGCCTCAGCTGGTGGAACTCTTTTTCTCTCAGATTCTCGATGGTCTGAGTATCGCTTCTGTGCTGCTTCTTGCCGCTACAGGCTTAGCGATCGTGTTTGGTCTCATGGGAGTGATTAACCTCGCCCATGGAGAGTTCATGATGCTAGGTGCCTACGTGACCTTTGTGGTGCAAGGGCTGTTTAAGCCACTGCCTGGCTTCCTGTTCGAATTGTATTTCCCAGTAGCGCTCCTGTTTTCATTCTTGGTCACGGCACTGTTCGGGGCGTTGCTGGAGAGAACCTTGATTCGTCGCCTCTATGGGCGTCCCTTGGAAACCCTTCTGGCCACCTGGGGTGTGAGTCTGGTGTTGATTCAGCTTGTGCGCAGTATTTCAACTGCCATGCTTTTGGGCATCCTTCTAGCTGTTTTTCTGGGATTGTTCGGCACCAAGTTTCTAGCGCGTCGCTTTCACGACCGCCCCTTTCTTCCCTACATCTCAGGCCTTTTATGGGCAGCTGCCTCCTTGCTTGGCTTGGTCCTCGTTAATTTGCTCGGCTCGGTACGTCCGCTTGCCAGTGCCTGGTTTGGGCCCCGCAACATTGATGTCACCGCCCCGAAATGGTTACAGGGAAGCTGGGGCATGATCGGTGGGATCGAACTGCCTGGCATTCGGGTGTTCATCATCCTGCTCTCAGCTGTCTTGTTGCTAGCAACCCTTTGGTTCCTCAGCCGCAGCGTTTGGGGTTTGCGGATGCGAGCAGTTACCCAAAATCGTCAGATGAGCAATTGTCTCGGCATTCCTACAGACCGAGTTGACAGCATCACCTTTGCCCTCGGATCAGGCTTGGCTGGTGTTGCAGGTGCTGCGATTACTTTGCTGGGATCCGTCGGTCCCAACCTCGGGGCGGCCTATATCGTTTCATGTTTCATGGTGATCGTGCTTGGTGGGGTTGGCAACCTTGCTGGAACAGTGCTCGCTTCACTGATGCTGGGAATCATCCAATCGGTCGTGGGTTCGGGCAGCCTGTTGCTGATGTTCCCAACGATGCCGGTGGTGGCGAAGAGTATCGTTGAGTTCTTTGCAACAACAAGCATGTCGCTTGTGTTGGTTTTCATCTTTATCATTGCATTCCTGCAATTCCGTCCTAACGGAATGTTCCCACAGAAAGGACGATCGGTCGAGGCCTGAGATCACATACATCCGCCCTCTCCATACAACTTCCCCACCAGCTGCTTGACCTGAAAAGATGAATCGAACTTTGCTCCGTCGACTGCTTCCCTGGCTTCTGCTGGTGATAGCCTTTTTTATCCTGCCGCTGGTTCTGGATAACTTCCGTCTCAACTTGTTTGGCCGATATTTCTCGCTTGCGATCACGGCGCTTGCCATCGATCTCATCTGGGGCTACACCGGTCTTCTAAGCTTGGGGCAGGGCATCTTTTTTAGTCTGGGTGGTTACGCTGTTGCCATGTATTTGATGCTTAATACAAAAAGCGAGGCGGGTGGGAATGGCATACCAAAGTTCTTCGAAAACTATGGTGTTGAGCAGCTTCCCTTCTTTTGGCAACCCTTCTGGTCACCTGTCGTCACACTCATCGCCCTTTGGTTGATTCCAGCCCTGATCGCAGGCGTTGTTGGTTACTTAATCTTCCGCAACCGCATCAAGGGTGTTTACTTCTCGATCATCACCCAGGCGGCATTGATGGTCTTCTACCATTTCTTTAATGGTCAGCAGAAACTCATCAACGGAACCAATGGTCTCAAAACCAGCACCACTGAATTGTTTGGATTGCTGGTCGGATCCCCTGATGCCCAGCTTTGGTTTTACCGCACGACTGTCATTCTCCTGCCGATCGCCTATTTAATCTGTCGTTACTTCACGAGTGGCCGCTTCGGGGATGCCCTGATTGCGATCCGAGATGATGAGCAACGTCTTCGCTTTACTGGTTATAATCCAGTTCCATTTAAGACAATTGTCTTCATTGTTGCCGGAGCTCTCTGTGGTTTGTCTGGGGCTCTCTATACCGTGCAAACGGGCATCGTTTCACCCCAGTTTATGACAATTTCGATGTCAATCGAGATGGTTATCTGGGTTGCTGTTGGTGGACGTGGCACTTTGATCGGACCGATTATTGGCGCTGTTCTGGTCAATTACCTGCGCAGTTTGGTGAGTGAAGCCTTCCCTGAGATGTGGCTTTTTGTTCAGGGAGCCCTGTTTATCTTCGTGGTCACGCTGATGCCCGACGGCATTTACGGATGGTTCAAATCTGGCGGCATTGCTTCCCTTTTGGCTTCCTTCGGTAAGGCACCGGTGAGTCCCACCTATCCCGCACTCGCTCAGGATCAGGCCGTCCAGAGTGAAGCCAAGTCCATGGCCAAGCACTGATCCCACCTCCACTCCTTAACCGCCTTGTTGTGATGGCTCAACCGCTTCTTGAGATCCAGGACGTTAGCGTCAGTTTCGATGGGTTTTTTGCCCTGAAGGATCTAACAATCACACTCATGCCCGGTGAATTGAGGTCGATCATTGGCCCCAATGGAGCTGGCAAGACGACCTTTTTGGATGTGATTACTGGCAAGGTGCGCCCCAGTAAAGGGGGGGTGCGTTTCAAGGGTTCTTCTTTGGTCGGTAATAGTGAACAACGCATCGCCCGCCTCGGTATTGGCCGCAAGTTCCAGACCCCTCGCGTTTACGACAACCTTGACGTACTCCGCAATCTCGAACTGGCCGCTGCCCCCGCCAAGAATGCCTTCTCGCTGCTCACGAACCAGATCCCTCGTGATGTGCGCGATCGCGTCCATACGATTATGAGCTATGTGGGTCTGGCCCCCTACGCACGAAGCCAGGCCGGCTCCCTCTCCCACGGCCAAAAGCAATGGTTGGCGATTGCCTCCCTTGTGGCCCAGTCTCCTGAGCTGATCCTGCTGGACGAGCCCGTTGCTGGGCTCACGGACGAGGAAACGAGCCGCACGGCGGAGTTGATCAAAGATCTGGCGGGAGACCATACCGTTGTGGTGATTGAGCACGACATGGAATTCATCCGCGATCTCAATGCTCCCGTCACTGTTCTGCATCAGGGTTCGGTTCTGACCGAGGGACGCCTCGAGGATGTCAAGAATGATCCCAAGGTCATTGAGGTCTATCTGGGCCAATCACAAGCCTGATTTCTGCGACCGTCCCCCCCTCGCTCCGCCGTGTCGTTTCCTTCATCCATGCAAAGCACTGCTCCTTCCCCTGCTGCGCCGTCCTCAAGTCGGACTTCAATCCTGTCAGTGAGCGATCTTAACGTTTACTATGGAGGGAGCCATATCCTTCGCAACGTTGATCTCACCATCCCCGAAGGAGAGATGGTTTGCCTGATTGGTCGAAATGGGGTCGGTAAGACTACGTTCCTGAAAACGATCATCGGTCTTCTGCAGCAGAAGAGTGGGACGATTCTTTATAAGAAGAATCCCTTGCAGAGCCAGCCCCCCTACCAGCGAGCTCGCCAAGGCATCGGCTATGTCTCACAGGGGCGTGACATCATTCCGCAGCTTACCGTGAAGGAAAATTTGCTTCTCGGTATGGAAGCCTTGCCGGGTGGCTTGAGTAAAAACCGCCACATCAACCCAATTGTCTTCGACTTATTTCCTGTCTTGGAGAAGTTCCTGGCACGCAAAGGTGGGGACCTCAGTGGAGGGCAGCAGCAACAGCTGGCGATCGCTCGGGCACTGCTTGGCAATCCAAAACTGCTGTTGTTGGACGAGCCCACTGAAGGCATCCAGCCCTCTATCATTCTCGATATCGAAAGGGCGGTACAGCGAATTATGCGTGAAACAGGCATTAGCGTGTTGCTGGTTGAGCAGCATCTTCACTTTGTTCGTCAATCTAACTTTTACTACGCCATGCAGCGAGGCGGTATTGTGGCTAGCGGTCCCACCGACGGACTTACGGATGCCATCGTCCAGGAATTCCTGACTGTCTGAACAGTAATCTTCAGACGAGATGTAATCCGCTTGGGAAAACCTAGAAATTAACGGTTTGCCTGCGGCTCGGTTGTGGCATCAAGCACGCGGCAAAAGATCACTGCTTGATGTCAAACTTGAATCAGGACACAATGATTATGTTCTCCATGCATGAGCTGTTCCTCCCAGTCCCGAATGTTGTATTTTTGCTGGCTTGCGATGGTGACTAGCAGC
>JBIIIX010000227.1:0-4936 GCA_044234415.1 Cyanobium sp. | reverse complement strand
CTTGTGGCGGCCGCGGCGATGGGTGGAGCGGATCATGGCCGGCTGGTGGCTGAGGGTCGCTGGGTCGGGGCCGCCGGGCTCAGCTGATCGAGGGCCAGGTTGAAGGCCAGCACGTTCACCACCGGCTCGATCGCCTGAAGGCCCAAGGGGCCTTCTTGGTTCTGGCGCAGCAGCGCCTCGAGCCGGGTTGCCGGCAGCTGGCGCTCACGGGCCAGGCGGGGCAGCTGCTGGCGCGCCGCCTCCAGGCTGATGTGCGGATCGACGCCCGAGCCGGAATCCTGCAGCAGGTCGGCGGCAGGCCTGCTGATCCCTTGGTTCTGCCAGGTGCTGGCGGCGGCCACCACCCGCTCCTTCAGCGCCGGATTGCTGGGCGCCAGGTTGGGGGAGCCGGCGGGGCGGCCCCGCAGGTAGCGAGCGGAGCGGAAGTTCTGGCCGATCAGGCGCGAGCCCACCACCTGACCATCGCGGCGGATCAGGCTGCCACTGGCGGCATCGGGCGCCACCAGGCGGGCCAGACCGAGCAGCGGCAGGGTGATCACCACCACCGTCAGCGTCCAGAGCACCAGGGTGGCGCGCACCCCTCTGAGCAATTGGGCGGTGAACGTCATCAGAACTTCTCCGGTTGGGCGATCACGGCGAACAGATAGCCCGCGAGGGCAACGGTGCCGCTGAGCAGCAGGGCAAGGGCATGGCTCTGCAGAGGCGGCTGAGCGCCGCGGAACAGGGGGGCCAGGGCGATGGTGCCGCCCGCGAGCAGCAGGGGCAGCCAGAAGCGGATGTGCAGAACGGAGGCCATGGGATAGCAGAGAACGGGGATCGTGAAGCAGACGGTGGGAGTCAGATGGTGGGAGTCAGATGGTGGGAGTCAGACGGTGGGAGTGAGATGGTGGGAGTCAGATCAGCGGATCAGATGAGCCAAATCACACCAGATGAAGAGCGCCGAGGACCAGATCGATCACCTTGATTCCCACAAATGGCGCCACAACCCCGCCGGCGCCGAATACCAGCAGATTGCGGCGCAGCAACTGCTCGGCATTCAGGGGCCGGAATTGCACCCCCTTGAGCGCCAGCGGCACCAACGCCGGAATGATCAAGGCGTTAAACACCATCGCCGAGAGAATCGCCGACTGGGGTGAGGCCAGCCGCATCACATTCAGGGCCTCCAGGCCAGCGCCGGCAAACAACGCCGGCAGGATGGCGAAGTACTTGGCGATGTCGTTGGCGATCGAGAACGTGGTGAGGGCGCCGCGGGTGATCAGCAGCTGCTTGCCGATCGTCACGATGTCGATCAGCTTGGTGGGGTCGCTGTCGAGATCCACCATGTTGGCCGCCTCCTTGGCGGCCTGGGTGCCGGAGTTCATGGCCACGCCCACATTCGCCTGGGCCAGGGCCGGGGCGTCGTTGGAGCCGTCGCCGGTCATCGCCACCAGCTTCCCCAGGCGCTGCTCCTGCTGAATCACGGCGATCTTGTCTTCCGGAGTGGCCTCGGCGATGAAGTCATCCACACCGGCCTCGCGGGCGATCACGCCGGCGGTGATCGGGTTGTCGCCGGTGAGCATCACGGTGCGGATGCCCATGCGGCGGAGCTGCTCGAAGCGCTCACGGATGCCCGGCTTGATGATGTCTTTGAGGTAGATCACGCCGTACACCTCCGCGTCGCAACACACAGCCAAAGGCGTGCCCCCCAGCCGCGACACCTGCTCGAAGCAGCCGTCGAGTTCGGCGGGTACCGTGCCGCCGCGGGAGCGCACGAAGCCCTTGATGGCATCCACAGCCCCCTTGCGGAATTCCATGCCCTCGGCTGTATCGGACCCGCTCATCCGGGTGCGGGCCGAGAACTCGATCCCGCTGGCCTGTTCGGAATCGAAGGGCAGCACGGCAGCGAACTTTTCCGCCAACCGCACGATCGAGCGGCCCTCCGGCGTCTGGTCGAAACAACTGGCCCCCAGAGCCGCCTCCGCCAGCTCCGCACCGCTGTGGCCGCCCAACGGCAGGAACTCCTCCGCCAGGCGGTTGCCGAGGGTGATCGTGCCGGTCTTGTCGAGCACCAGGGTGTTGACATCACCGCAAGCCTCTACCGCCCGGCCGGAGGTGGCGATCACGTTGAACTGGGCCACCCGGTCCATGCCGGCGATGCCGATGGCGCTGAGCAGGCCGCCGATGGTGGTGGGGATCAAGGCCACCAGCAGCGCCACCAACGTCACCACCGACGGGGCCTGCCCTAAGAAGCCCGCCACCGGTGAGAGGGTGGCCACGGCGATCAGGAACACCTGGGTGAGCACCGCCAGCAGCACGGTGAGGGCGATCTCGTTGGGGGTCTTGTTGCGCTCGGCCCCTTCCACCAGGGCGATCATGCGGTCGATGAAGCCCTTGCCCGGATCGGCGCTGATCCGCAGGGTGAGCTGATCGGAAAGGATGCGGGTGCCGCCGGTCACCGAACCCGCCACATCGGAGCCAGCCTCCTTGAGCACCGGAGCCGATTCGCCGGTGATCGCCGATTCATCCACCGAGGCCACCCCGGCGATGACCTCGCCATCGGCGGGGATCACATCGCCGCCTTGCACCAGCACCAGATCGCCGCGGCGCAGAGCCGAGGAATCCACCAGCTCGATCGCGCCATCGGGCTTTTGGCGGCGGGCCTGGGTGCGGGCCTGGGTGCGGCGCAACGCATCGGCCTGGGCCTTGCCTCTGCCTTCCGCCAAGGCCTCGGCGAAGTTGGCGAACAGAAGGGTGGCCAGCAGGGTGAGGCTGATCAACCCGTTGAAGCCCCGCTCCCGGGCGGCGGCCTGGGCATCGATTAAGCGGGGATCGAGGCTGAGCAGCAGGCACAACACCGTGCCGCACCACACCACAAACATCACCGGATTGGAGACCGCCAGCCGGGGGTCGAGCTTGCGGAAGGCCTCCACGATCGCCCGCCGCACCAGTCCCTGCTGGCGGGGGCGCTCGGTGTAACGCCGCTCCTGTCGCGGCCCCCGCGGCATGCGGGGGAAGGGAACACGCATGGTTGTCGTCATCGTTTCCGCTCAGGACGCCAGGGAGAGGGCCTCGGCAATCGGCCCGAGGGCCAGCACCGGGAAGAAGGTGAGAGCACCGAGGATCACCAACACCACCGCCGTGACGCCGGTGAACAGGCCGGTGTCGGAGCGCAGAGTGCCGGGGCTGGGCTCAAGGGCCGGCTTACGGCGGATGCCATCGGCCAGGGCCAGCAGCGCCGCGATCGGCAGGTAGCGGCCGCCCAGCAGGCTCAAGCTGGTGGTGAGATTCCACCAGGGGCTGCTGTTCGCCAGGCCGGCCAGGCCGCTGCCGTTGTTGGCGGCCGCTGAGGCGTATTCGTACACCACCTGGCTGATGCCATGGGGGCCGGGATTGCTGATGCCGGCCAGCTCCTGCCCGCCCGCCAGGGTGAGCGCCGCCGGGATCAGCACGAAGATCGGATGGATCAGTAGGATCAGGCTGGCCCAGACCACCTGGGGTTTCTCTACCTTGCGACCCAGGAATTCCGGGGTGCGGCCCACCATCAGGCCGGTGAGAAACACCGCCAGCAGCACGAACACCAGCAGGTAGGCGATGCCGGTGCCCTGGCCGCCGAACACCACCTGCAGAAACAGATTGAACAGGGCGGTGAGAAGGGTCAGCGGCATGGCGGCATCGAGGGCACCGTTTACCGCGCCGGTCATCGTGCCGGTGGTGACCACAGCCCACAGGCCGCTGAGCGGTGCCCCGAAGCGCAGTTCCTTGCCCTGCAGATTGCCGCCGCTCAGCCAGCTGTTGAGCAGCGGGTTACCCGCCTGCTCCGCCGCCATGGCCACCACGGCGCCGATCAGCAGAAGGCCAAACACCAGCACCAGCAGCAGATTGCTCTGGCGCCGGTTACCCACGAACCGCCCGAAGGCATCGATGCTGGCCGCCGGGATGATCAACATCGCCCAGCTGCTCACCAGGTTGGTGAGCAGCGTGGGGTTCTCATAGGGATGGGCCGAGTTGGCGCCCAGGAAGCCGCCGCCGTTCTCGCCCAGCTGTTTGATCGCCTCGAACAGGGCGATCGGACCGCGGGGAAGCAGCTGCCTGCCGCCATCAAGGCTGGGGATGTCCAGGGGCGGGGCCAGGGTCATCGGCACCCCACAGACCAGCAGGAACAGCGCCAGCAGCAGCGAGCCAGGGATCAGCACCCGGGTGAGTGACCGCAGCAGGTCGCGGTGAAAGTTGCCGATCGGCCGGCCGCTGAAGCCGCGGATCACAGCAAAGCCCACCGCCAGCCCGGTGCCCGCTGAGACGAACATCAGGAACTGCATCGCCCCCAGCTGGGCGAGGTTCCCCAGGCTCTGCTCGGGGATCAGATGCTGCTGGTCGGTGTTGGTGAGAAAGGAGAACGTGGTGTGCAGCGCCAGATCCCAGCGCAGGCCCCCGAACCCCAGGGGGTTGAGCCAGCGCGGCTGCAACAGCAGCAGGGCCAAGGCCGGCAGGGCGAACAGCCCATTGCTGATCAGCAGCGGCGCCAGGTAACCGGCGGCGGATTCGGCACTGCGACCGGCATCCCCGATCCAGCGCAGCAGAGCGTCCTCGATGGGATTCAGCCAGCGATCCCAGGGGGCTTGGGGCCGCTCATCGAATACCTCAAACAAATGTCGCCCCAGCAAAGGAGCCGTGAGCACGACCGCCGCCAGGGTGACGGCGGCCAGCAGCCAGGGGAGCATGCGGACGGTTGGCATTGTTGCAACCTGCTTAGCCTCGCCCCGCTCCCTCCGCATGCGCAACTGCCACATGACATAGGCAGGGGCCTCATCTGGGTCCATGGGCGATGAGCCGCAACGCAGTCCCTAGGCGGCTGCTGCGGCCTGAAGGCTCTCAGATGCCAGTCGCGCCTGAACCGCGCCAACTCAATCCCACCCCTGGCAGCGACAAGCCTGACGACCGGCCAGATTTGGTAGGGCGC
>JBIIIX010000226.1:0-4939 GCA_044234415.1 Cyanobium sp. | reverse complement strand
CTGAAGGCAGCTGAATCGGTGGCTGGGGGGTGGTGCCAGAGAACCAATTCTTCGTGCTTTCCAGGATTTTCTGGGTGGGACGGGAGCGGCTGGAGGCGGCCACCCCGCTGATGCTGAACCCGGACGCGAGGATGGCGAGATTTTTGCGGAGGTTCTGCTCGCGGGCCGTTTCCTTTTGATCCAGCTCCAGCTGCTGCTTCTGGGCATCGAGGCTGACCATGGCGCGGATCGCTTCGATCGCTTGATCGGCGTAGCGGCGGCCGGGGCTAAGTACCTTGAGATTGTGCTGGATCTGGTGGAGGTGAATGGCGCAGTCGTCTGTGAAAAAGGAGTTCAGAAAGGTGTCGGAGGGCGGGAGGCGTGCGGCGCTGAGACGGGCATTGGCCTGGCTGTCGGCGAGGAGGAGCAGGTGGCTGTCGAGATCCCGCTCGCAGCCGGCGAGACCATGGCTATCGGACGGGAGGAAGGAAAGCTGCTCTTCAAAGCTGGCAATCCGCTGCGCACGCTCCTGGGCATTGGTGGAAGGCTTGAGGGGAAGGGCGGCCAGAAGAGCTTCGATCGCCTGGTCGTGGGCGAGGCCGCGGCTGTAGGCTTTGGCAGCCTGCTGAACGGCATAGTCAATCTTGGCCTGGCAGCAGAGCAGGTTGAGGATGTCCGCCAGGGGATGGCCATCGAGGTTGTGGGTGGATCGGATCTTTCGACACCAGCATCAACCTGCACACAATCGGAGATGTCCCTTTTCTGTTGTCAGTGTCGAGCTGATCCTCCTCTCTGAGATCCCTTTTGAGTGCAACTCACGCCGCAACCCCAGCCAACCTCCGCTGCCATGATCTGGACAGATCCGCCAGCCCCAGTGGTCGCCAGCGACAAGCTCTTCTTCTGGTTGTTCCAGGAGCGCACCGAACGTCTTCAGCCTTTGCTCGCCACCCTCCTGGCCGATATGGCGGGCTATACCTTCACCGCCCCGGTGATCAAGGAGCGGGAGGTGCGGCTCGATGGGCTGTTCCTGCCTCCGCCTGAGCAGCTGCAGGACAAACCGGCGATCATCCTGGAAGCCCAGATGGCCGCCGATCCGGAATTCCTGCTGCGGCTCTACAACGAAAGTAGCCTGCTGCTGCGTCACCAATACCGCCAGGGCCAACCCCTGCGCCATTGGCGCGTGCTAGTGATCTGCCCCTAACGCCAGCTCAACTTCGGCGATCCAGTGCCCGTGGCGGAGTTCCTGCGCGAACGCTTGATCTGGATCGAGCTCGCCCCCGATCGCATGCCGGCAGACGCGCCACCCCTGCAGCGCGCCCTGGGATTGTTGCTTCTGCCGGAGGAGCAGCTGCCCGCCACCGCAGCCGCGATCCAGCAGCGAGTGGCCGGCACGGCCCTCTGCGATGAGATGGCTGATGTGATCGCCGCTATCCTGCTCTCACGCTTCAACGGCCGCTCCGTCACCGACATCTGCGCCATGGGTGGAATCACCGTCGACGACTTCACCAACAGCGTCGCCTACCGCGAGATCTACGGGCTGGGCCAGCAGGAGGGTCGGCAGGAGGGCCGTCAGGAAGGCCGCCAGGCAGAGGCCTCTTCCTTGACCCAGCGTTTGCTGCTGCGCCGCATCGGACCCCTTGCCACCGAGCAGCAGGCCCGCATCCAGGCCCTGCCGCTCGCGGACCTGGAAGCCCTGGCGGATGCCCTCCTGGATTTCCAGACAGCGGCAGACCTCACCGCCTGGCTGGTGCAGCACTAAATCATTCGCTTGGGCCCTGGTTGCAACAGGGCTCTGTGGGGTATTGGTCACTCGTTCTGGGCCGGCGCCCCGCCGCCAGGGCGAGGGAGGGGGCGACGAATTGGCGCTTCGGGGCCCTGCGCAGCCGCATCCTGGAGGGCAGATGGGCTGACCAGACGGGCATGTGCTTCATCGCCATCCGCTGTTCCGAGGTCTGCGGGTCGTCGGCCACGGTGCGCTCATCAGCCAGGCTGGTCATGCGGCTCAACCAGCCACGATCGATTCGCCATCCGTGACCCTGTTGCGATCAGGCTCCAGTGCCGGCTTCGAACCAGCGGGCGTATGGGGCTTTACTCCAATCGAGCGCGGTGTGGAAGGATCCCATGAGATCGACTACACCACCTCGCGTGGAGCTGTTGTATTGGTCAAAGATGTGTATTCAGTGTAGCAGATCTACAAGGCTGAGGCTGTGTCGGGCTCTCAGGATTCGGGCTCTTCAGAGTGGAGTGCCCATGGCGTGGTTGGGCTGGTGTTGTTTGCAGTTCTCGTTTGGCTGTTGATGGTGGCGACCCCGATTGTGCTCATGGTGGGTTTCGGGGCCTTGAGGACCAGGGCCTTGGAGCTGGCTTTCGCAACCCGATTGCCGGCTGCCTTGGAGAACGCCTCAAGCACCAAGGTGTAGTGCTTCGGATTGTTGCTGCCGCAATCCTCTCAGGCGGTATTGGTTTCTATCTTGGCGATCGCTTTCAGAAACACTCCTCTATCTTCAGTCGTCGGTCGGCCCAACCAGCCGCGTCAATCCACGCCATGTGGCTCTTGTGCTGCCTCAGCACCCTTGCACGGATCGCCGTAATTCGGCTTGGCTGTGGGCGCAGGGCTCAGGCAGCATTTCTTGGTGAGCCGCGTCATCCCCGTTGCTGCCGCTGGCTGGCTGGAGCTGCAGCCCGGCTTGCCGGGGGATTGCATCTGAGCGGGGTGCCAAGACGGCCACTCGAAGCCTGCATTTGCAGCTATGCTACCGCGTGTTTGTGGCAGGGGCTGGAGGGCTGCTAGTCAGACGCTAATCAAAGGTGCGGGTGCCAGCCCGCTGTCAACGGCGCAGGCCGGTTTCAGTTCAGGGATTCTGAGGTCACCATGACCCATGAGGTCGCCGTCCTGATCGGTCGGTTTCAGCCCTTTCATGCCGGCCATTTGTTGCAGGTTCAGGCCGCATTAGCCATGGCTCGGCGGCTATTTTTGCTCTTGGGTAGCCATCGCAGTTCGCCCAATACCCGCAATCCCTGGAGTAGCGCCGAACGTCAGCAGATGATCAGCGCCGCCCTGTCGGCGCAGCAGAGCGATCGGGTGACATTCATCCCGCTGCGGGATCACCTCTATTCCGACAATCGCTGGATCAAGGAGGTGCAGCACAAGGTGGCTCATGCTTGCCGGCCAGGAGATCGGGTGCTGCTGATGGGCTACCACAAGGATGCCTCCAGTTCCTACCTGAATGTCTTCCCCCAGTGGGACCGGCATGGCGAGGCCCCGGCATTCATCCTCGATGCGACCCCCATCCGCCACGCCTATTTCCTCGGAGAGCCGCCGGAGGTGTGGGGCAAGGATCTGCCGGCCGGGGTGAAGACGTGGTTGGAGGCCTATCAACACACCGAGCGCTACCGCTGGCTCGCCGCTGAGGCGGCCTACATCAGCCAATACCGCAAGCTGGCGTCCTTGGCGCCGCATCCGCCCACATTGGTCAGCACTGACGCGGTGGTCATCCAATCGGACCATGTGCTCGTCGTACGACGGCGGCTGCGGCCAGGCCTGGGCTTGATCGCCCTGCCGGGCGGTTTCCTGCGCCCGAATGAAGATCTGCTCGAAGGCATGTTGCGCGAGCTACGGGAGGAAACCGGCCTCAAGGTACCGAAGCCGGTGCTAGAGGGCTCGATCACCAATCGCGCCGTGTTTGATGCGCCCGGCCGCTCCCAACGGGGCCGGATCATCAGCCACGCCTCCCTGATTCAGCTCAAACCAGGCCCTCTCCCCCACGTGCATGGCGGCACAGGCGTTGAACAAGCCTTCTGGCTGCCCCTCTCGGAGGCCAGCTCCCAGGAGGAGGCCTTCTTTGAAGACCACTTCCACATTATCCAACACCTCTTTACGCGTCCATCGACACCCCCAGACGGGGATTCAGATGGGCTTTGAGAGCATTCGGTGGGGGATTGCACTGGAGCGGCCTCGGCTTCATCGTCGCCGTGGCCACCTCCTGAAGGCCCTGCTTCAGGGTCCACTGGCGCGAGCTCTCCGCCTGCTCATGGGCGTAGCTGGGTCCGCCGGAGCTCCAGCCCACTTGCTGCCACTCCTGCCGCGGCGGCACAGGAACCGGTTGCTCCGCCCACTGCTCGAAACGGCTCTTGAGACTCTTCAATCCCTCGGGGCCCAAGGCCTGCTTCAACTGCTGGATCACCCCGTCGAACACCCCATAGCCGTTGTCGCAGAAGGCCTCGAACACCTGCTCCGCCAACGTGGCGGGGTTGGGCTGCGCCGCCTCGATGATCCGGCCCAGCTGGCCTATCGCCCGGCGGAACCGATCATCGATCAGGCCACTGCTGTCATCGCAGCGACCGAGCACGTTGTTGCCCAGCTCCAGGAATTGCCAAAGCAGTTCGCGGGCAGCCAACGGCTCGGCCTGGGCGATGGGAGCGGAGAGGCCAGGCGCGATCGCCAGTGCCCAGAACATACCCCAGGGCATGCCTCCCGCTCGGGCAGGCATGGTGCCATCAGGCAACGCATGAGCGGCTTCCCCGTGGCCAATGTGGAGCGCGGCAAGCCCGGCACCTCCATGGCCGCCTACCTCGCTGCCCTCTGGGTGCTGGGGCTGCTCGATCAGCTGGCCGAGGCGGCCGATCCCGACCGAGATGCGGCAGGCAAGGCCTCGGAGGCCGGCCGCCAGCCCGGCCAGGCCCCTCGCCGTCGCCGCCTCGATGACGACTTCTGATCCGCCTTGCCGCTTCCCCGCGG
The DNA here is from genome assembly GCA_044234415.1 of Cyanobium sp. Classification (GTDB taxonomy): domain Bacteria; phylum Cyanobacteriota; class Cyanobacteriia; order PCC-6307; family Cyanobiaceae; genus Cyanobium. The sequence goes on along the minus strand of JBIIIX010000226.1, from coordinate 222 downwards.
ACAGCCAGACCTGCCGTGCCATCGCAACCTGAGTGCGATGGTGATGTGGTGCTGCCGGGTCGCACGGCTTCGTCACGCTCGCCGATGTGTCCGGCGACAATGAGCTGCGCCGCGTTAGCGCTCAACCTGCGGCGGATCTGCGGCAGATGTTCGGCCGGATCTGCTTCATCGCGGTGGTTTCGAACATCGACGATCACCCCCTCAACCATGCGTTAGTGGCCC
>JBIIIX010000030.1:0-17323 GCA_044234415.1 Cyanobium sp. | reverse complement strand
CAGCAGCGTAGATGCCGCCGCGATCAAGGGCGACTGGGACAGACTTCTAATGGGCCCTGCCTGGCCAAGGGATGGCCAAGTTGATTAGTGCTCACGCCGAGCCGCAATGACTGCCAATAAGACCTTGGAGGAGTCGTTTAAGTGGGCGAAATCACCTATCTGGCCGAAGTCTTTTACATGGGCATCAATCATTGATCAGGCAGATTTAAACTAAATCATCGGCTCGGGCTGGGGCCTCCTAGAGGAGTAAATCAGCGCATGCAGTTCGGGATCCTGCATGTAGCGGAGAATGCGTCCTGGGTAGTCAAGCTTGCCGTTGTGGAGATAGGCCAAAGTAGCCAGAATCTTGGCATCGCGGGGTGAGCTACTCGCCATCGGAATATGGTCTGCAGGTAAGTCTAGTTCCCGCATAAACCGGCTGAAAGTACCCACGAGCAGGCGAACATTCTGATCGGGGTCCAACAGCCTCAGACGGGCCTCTTCCTGCTCCTCGCGGCTCGCATCAGCTGACAAAAGACCCTGTTTCACCATTTCCTCCAAACTCAACTGAGCTGGACCATGGGTTTTGAACAAGCCGGTTTTTACAGCCAGGGGTGTATCTTCTCCAGGCTTGGCATGCTGCATTTCATCAAACAGAACCGCTGCAACCAGCATCGGATTGATTCGGCGTCGACGACTTTCGCTCAGGATCAGCGGCCGCAGCTCTTCGATCCTGCGCAGCGTCATGGCACGCAAGGGCTTGAGTTGATCAAGGCCTTCGGTGAACAGCTGGGCCAGGCGAGGTTGCGGTCCATGGACGCCGAAGCGGCGATTGAGCTCTCTCAGTTCAGCGGCGCTGAAGTCGATCGGATCCGGACGCTGCCCCTCAGATGTCAAACCACGGATCTCCGGGCTTCCGCTCGCGGTGTCAGCGAGCGGATCAGGCTGGATGGGCACCGAAGCCGTGCTAGCGGCAAGCCAGGAGGAGAGAGTTGGGGCGAAGGCCAGGGCCAAAAGCGCTGGCAAAACCCTGGGATTGGTAGCGGCCTGCGTCCATGGCCTAATACGGCGTTCCAGCAGCCGCGACCGGCGTGAGGCCGGGACCGAGCGGCGAATCCCGGCACGCATGGCGCGGATCCAGGGGAATCGCATGGCGAGTGGAGGCTGCTGACCAGGTCTTTCACATTGTTAACGGTTTCTTGACGTTCGTCTAGCCCTGGGCTCCAGAGCCTGTGCCGTCCCTGCACCGCACGGTTGGATGCTGCGCCCATCCACGACGGGATACCCTGACGTTGCGTTCTGAGACGCCCAGGCTCCTGGCAGCCATGAACACCATCCCACCGCTTCAAGGAAGCGACCCTGCCGCTCTGTGGCAGCGCTTCCAACATCTCCTTTGGTACGACGGCGGCCTGGGGATCTGGCTCGACATCAGCCGCATGGGCGTCCTGCAACAGGATCTAGAAGCCTTGCGAGAGCCTTTCAGCCGTGCCCTCGCGGCGATGGCCGAGCTTGAGTCAGGGAGTATCGCCAATGCCGATGAGCAGAGGCAAGTGGGCCACTACTGGCTGCGCGACCCTTCCCTGGCGCCTGACCCCCAAACAGCCGGCCACATTCGCGAAGAGGTGGACCGCCTCGCCAGTTTCGGCACCGGCATTCTGAACGGCAGCACGCGCACGCCCAGCGGGCTGCCCTTTACGGACGTGTTGTGGATCGGCATCGGCGGCAGCGGCCTAGGCCCCCTGCTGATGGTTCGCGCCCTACAGCGCCCCGGGGAAGGTCTGCCCTTTCACTTCCTCGACAATGTCGACCCGGATGGCTTTAGCCGCACCTTTGCGGCCCTGGGTCCCCGTTTGGCCACCACCTTGGTGATCGTGGTCAGCAAGTCGGGCGGCACCCCAGAACCCCATCTGGGCATGACCCAAGCGCGAGCCCGACTGGAAGCCCAGGGTGGTCACTGGCCTGGTCAGGCTGTGGCGGTGACCATGCTGGGGAGCCGCCTGGACCAACAAGCCGAGGCGGACCATTGGCTTGCCCGCTTCGACATGTTCGACTGGGTCGGCGGCCGAACCAGCATCACCAGCGCCGTGGGACTGCTGCCGGGGGTGCTGATCGGCGCGGATATCCGCTCCTTTCTCGACGGGGCTGCCGCGATGGATGGCCTGACCCGTGTACCCGACATGACCGATAACCCTGCCGCCCTCCTGGCCGCTGCCTGGTACGTGGCAGGAGAGGGACGGGGCCGGCGCGACATGGTTGTGCTTCCCTATCGCGATCGCCTGGAGGTGTTCAGTCGCTATCTGCAGCAGTTGGTGATGGAATCGCTGGGTAAGCGACTTGATCGCCAGGGCGAGGTTGTCCATCAGGGCCTCGCCGTGTACGGCAATAAGGGCTCCACCGATCAACATGCCTATGTGCAGCAGTTGCGCGATGGTCTAGATAACTTCTTTGTGACCTTCATTGAGGTTCTCGAAGATCCCCAGGATATTGCGGCAATCGCCGGAGAGAATCCCGGTGACTTCCTAGAGGGTTTCTTGCAGGGAACCCGTTCAGCCCTCAGCGAGGGTGGGCGTCAGAATCTCACGATTACGCTGCGTTGCTTTGACGCCCGCCGGCTTGGTGCTCTGATTGCCTTGTTCGAACGCGCCGTCGGACTCTACGGAGAGTTGGTCAATGTCAACGCCTATCACCAACCGGGGGTGGAAGCCGGCAAGAAGGCAGCGGCCACTGTGCTTGATGTGCAACAACACCTGGACGACTTGATGGCGGACGGCGTGGCACGGGCCTTGACGGAGATCGCCACAGCTCTTCAGTTGCAGAGCCCTGAACCCGTGTTCTGGATCCTGCGCCATCTCTGCGCCAACTCGCGTGGCTATGTGGTAGAAGGCGATTGGGCTATTCCCGAACAACTGCGTTTCCAACGGCGGACGACTGCATAGCGGACGACTGCATAAACGTTGCAGCCGCGTTGCAGCCGCGAACAGCACATCTGTTCTTCAGCAACAAGCACTGCGGAGGCACCCGGCGGTTGGCGCTTGTTGCGCCCTATCGGAGGGTTAAATCCACCTGGCAACCCAAATGCTCCAGCTTAGGTTGTATTTCAGGGCACCAAGTTCACCAGTTTGCCGGGCACGACAATGACCCGGCTGGGCGGCCTGCCTTCCAGCCATCGGCTGGCCACCTCACTGTTAAGAGCCAACTGTTCGAGGTCGGCGGCATTGTGATCGGCGGCAACCTCAAGACTGCCCCGCACCTTGCCTTTCACCTGGATGACCACGGTGACCGTGTCACGGACCAGAGCGGTGGGGTCCAGGCGCGGCCAAGGTTGGAGATGAATGCTGCGCTCACCGTTGGGGTTGGCCCCCAGCTGTTGCCAGAGCTCATCGGCCAGGTGGGGCGCGAAGGGAGCCAGCAAGAGCAGCAGAACCCGGACTGCCTCAAGCGCCACAGGCTCTGACGCCTGTTCCAGGAGCGTCCCCAGGGCATTGCTGAGTTTCATCAGCTCCGAAACGGCGGTATTGAACTGATAGTCGTCAGCAAGGTCGGCGGAAATGGCCTCGATCGCTGTGTGCGTGGCGCGGCGCAGTTGGCGCTCTTGATCGCTGCTGGCGACGGGATACTCCTGAGTTGAAGTTGGCGCGGAGACGGGTAGCTGCAGACCACGGCTCTTGGCTAGGTCTACGAGGCGGTAAATCCGTTGCAAGAAACGATATTGCCCTTCCACATCAGCGTCATCCCACTCGAGATCTTTCTCAGGCGGCGCCTTGAACAGAATGAACATTCTCGCCGTATCCGCCCCATAGCGATCGATCACCGTCGCTGGATCAACACCATTGTATTTTGATTTCGACATTTTATCGTAGCTCGTCTCAAGTATTTCGCCGCTGATCGGATCACGCGGATCGTTAGAGTCGCCAATCTCTGCCGGCGAAACATACTTGCCCGTGGTGGGGTTGCGGTAGGTGATTCCCTGCACCATTCCCTGGGTCAGCAGGCGTGCAAAAGGCTCATCAAAGCCCAGCAGCCCGCGATCGCGCAGCACCTTGGTGAAGAAGCGGGAGTACAGGAGGTGAAGAATCGCATGTTCAATCCCCCCCACGTATTGATCCACTGGCATCCAGCGATCGACCTGCTCGCGGCTGAAAGCTTGTTCGCTATTGCTGGCATCGCAATAGCGCAGGAAATACCAGGATGAGCACATGAAGGTATCCATCGTGTCGGTTTCTCTCTGGGCTGGAGCGCCACAGCAGGGGCAGGCCACCGCTTTCCACTCAGCCAGGCTGTTCAGCGGCGAACCACCACGGCCGACCAGGTTCACCTGCTGGGGCAGCTGGACCGGTAAATCAGCCTCAGGCACGGGCACAACGCCGCAGCTCGGGCAATGGACCACGGGGATGGGGCAGCCCCAATAGCGCTGTCGGGAAATCAGCCAATCCCTCAACTTGTAGGCCACCTTGCCCACACCCCAGCCCTCATCCTCAGCTGCGGCGATAATGCGGCTGCGAGCTTCCCCGCTGCTCAACCCGTCATAAGGGCCGGAATTGATCAGCACACCGGCGCCGCTGAACGGCTCACCATCGAAGTTGTGGGGATCGCTGCCTTCAGGAACAAGCACCGGCTTAACCGCCAATTCATAGCGGCGGGCGAATTGAAAATCGCGCAGATCGTGGGCGGGAACCCCCATCACCGCGCCGCTGCCGTACTCGGCTAGCACATAATCGGCGATCCACACCGGTAACTCCTCGCCGCTGACCGGGTGGCGCACGAAGGCCCCCAGAGCCACACCGCGTTTTGGGCGATCCTCAGCGGTGCGCTCCTGCTCGCTTTGGCCACTCAGCCAAGCCTGGAAGGCCGCCACCGCGTCCCGTTGGGCCGGGGTTGTCAGGCTATCGACCAGGGGATGTTCCGGTGCCAGCACGAGATAGGACACCCCGAAGAGGGTGTCGGGTCGCGTGGTGAACACCGTGATGCAGGCGTCGGCGCTCTGGGCCGTGCTGCCGACCAGGGGGAAATGGACCTCGGCGCCCTGACTACGCCCAATCCAGTTGGCCTGCATGGTGCGCACCCGCTCCGGCCAACCCGCCAAGCTGGGCAGATCATCCAGCAATTGATCCGCGTAGCGCGTGATCGCCAGAAACCACTGCCGCAGGCGACGCTTTTCCACCACGGCGCCGGATCGCCACGACCGGCCTTCGCCGTCCACTTGCTCGTTGGCCAGCACGGTCTGGTCCACCGGATCCCAGTTCACCGTGGCTTCCCGCCGATAGGCCAGCCCTGCGTCGAAAAACTGCAGAAACAGCCACTGGGTCCAGCGGTAGAAACTGGGCTGGCAGGTGGCCAGCTCCCGGTTCCAATCGATCGAAAGCCCGAGGCGGCGAAGCTGGCCGCGCATCTGGGCGATGTTGGTTTCGGTCCAGACGCCGGGATCACAGCCGCGCTCGATGGCCGCGTTCTCGGCCGGCAGACCGAAGGCATCCCAGCCCATCGGATGCAGCACGCGGCGACCGCGCATCCGCTGAACTCGGGCGACGACATCAGTGATGACGTAGTTGCGCACATGCCCCATGTGCAAGCTGCCCGAGGGATAGGGAAACATCGAGAGGGCATAGAAGGGTTCCCCTCCCGGTTCGCTGAGATCGGGGGTTCGCTCCAGTTCCAGCCGCTCCCAGCTCGCCTGCCAGCGTTGTTCGATGGCCTCGGGCTGGTAGCGGGGCAGGTCCGACACGGGCGGCAGAACTGGGTCAAGGTGTGCGGGGATCGTGCCACAGAACCGCCAACGACTGGCTTGGCCCATGAAACGCTGCTGGGGTTTGGCGGTTCACGCCGGTCTGGCCTGTCCCGATTGGCGTGATCAGAGGGTGGGCTGTCGACCAGGCGAGCGGATCAGCCCAGGGTGCGGATCACGGCAACGCTGGAACGGCCGATCAACACCATCTCGGAACCACCGCCCTGCTGAAGGGCAAAAAAGTTGTCGTCTTGCCACTTGAGCTGGCCTTCATAGCTCTGGCCCGTGGTGGTGATCAGGCTCACGACACTTCCCGAGCGGATCAGCTCCTGGACAAAGCGGAAGCTGGGCAGGGTGGTGTTGAGACCGGAGCTGCGTCGGTCGATGTACTCCTTCATAGGATTGGAACTTCAAGCCAGAGGGCAGGATGCTCCCATTCAGCAAGATTCAGGGGCTCGGCAACGATTTCTTGCTGCTGGACGGCCGGAGCTTAGAAATGGCTGAGGAACTCGGAGAGCGGCTGGATGGCGGCCGGATCCGGCTGCTCTGCGACCGACGCTTCGGGGTTGGCGCCGATGGTGTGATCGTGGTGTTGCCCCCAGAGGGGCAAGGGGATTTGCGCATGCGCATCTTCAACGCTGATGGCAGCGAACCGGAGATGTGCGGCAATGGCATCCGCTGTCTGGCCCGTTTCCTAGCCGACAGCGACGGCGATGCTCCCGGACGGCGCTGGATGGTGGAGACTCTCGCCGGGCTGATCGTGCCGGAGCTGTTGGCCGATGGCACGATCCGGGTGGATATGGGGCAACCCCTGCTTGCTCCAGAAGCCGTCCCAACCACCCTGCCCGTCGGTGGCAATGGCGTGCCGGAGGGTGAACTGGAGGTGCTCGGCCATCGCTTCGCCGTCGCCGCCGCCGGCATGGGCAATCCCCATGTGGTCATCCCCGTCACCGATGTGGGGGCTGTCGATCTGGAGCATTTCGGACCGGCCTTCGAAACCCATCCCGCCTTTCCGGCCCGCACCAACGTCCACTTCGTGCAGGTACTGGGTCCCGATCACCTGGTCATGCGGGTGTGGGAGCGGGGCGCCGGTCCAACGCTTGCCTGCGGCACCGGCGCTTGCGCCACCCTGGTGGTGTGCCACCGCCTCGGCCTCTGTGAGGCCAGGGCTCGCCTTGATCTGCCCGGTGGCAGCCTCGACGTGCACTGGGATTCCCTCACGGGGCACCTGCTGATGAGTGGTCCTGCCGAGGCGGTCTTCGATGGCGTGCTGGCGCCCGCCCTGTGGCCCTCCTCAGACATCCCGCCCGCGGCTCCAACCGAGAACGAGGTGGCGTCTGATCTCGGCAGCCCTCCGCCCGCGCCCATCGCAGAACCCGTCGTTTCAGCGAACCTCACCGCTGCGACCGCAGCCCCGCAAGCCGCCGGGATCGATTGCGCGGTGGTCTGCGCCCAGGGCTGCATCCGGCCCGAGGACTGCTCCAGCCAGGCGGCCCGGGCCCAGGTGGAGGCGTTGCTGGCCAATCGCTCGCTCGATGAGTTGGTGGCGCTGGCAACCCAGTCTCTTGACGCCAGGGCGAAGGCCCGTAGCGCCGCCCATGACAACACCAACCCCGCCAGCTGATTCCTCAACGGCCGCCTTCCACGCGGGGCTTAGGGGCTACGTCGACGCCTGTGCGACCGCCCCTCCCAGCGAGGCGGCGCTCCGGGCCATGGCCGAGGCCCAGCGGCTGGGTTGGGCCAATCCCTCCAGCCTCCATGGTCCTGGTCTGGAGGCGGCGGAGGTGCTGGAACGCAGCCGCCAGCGGCTCGCCGCCGATCTGGGTTGCGACCCCGAGGAGCTGGTGTTCTGCTCCGGAGCCACCGAAGCCATCCATCTGGCCCTGTTGGGCGGCACCGCCTCGGAAACGCCTGGACGGCTGCTGATCTCGGCGGTGGAGCACCCAGCCACCCTGGCGGCGGCGCAAGAGCTGGAGCGGCGGGGTTGGCAGATCGCCGAGATACCGGTCGATGGAACCGGCCTGCTGCGGCTGGAAGCGTTGGCGGAATTGCTGGTCCCCCCGACACGTCTGGTGTCGCTGATCTGGGGGCAGAGCGAAGTGGGCGCGTTGCAGCCGATCGCAAGCGCGGGCGAACTCTGCCGGCGCCATGGCGTGCGTCTGCATGTGGATGCGGTGCAAGCGGTTGGGCATCGCTGGTTTCAGTTCCGCGATTTGCCGGTGGATCTGCTCAGTTGCTGTGCGCACAAGCTCCAGGGGCCTCGCGGCATCGGCGCACTCATCGCGCGGCAGGGTCAGCAGCTGCGGCCCCTGATCGCCGGTGGTGGCCAGGAGCGCGGCCGGCGTGGCGGCACGGAAGCCGTGCCCCTCGTCGCCGGCTTCGCCGCGGCGGTGGCCGAAGCGGTTGTGCCTCTGCGTCATGGCCCCGTTCAGCAGCCCCTGCAAGCGCTGCGGGATCAGCTGCTGGGCGAGTTGTTGCGGCTCCCCGGAGTTCAACTGACGGGTCCAGAGCCCACCGATGGCGACCGGCGCCTGCCCCACCACATCAGCGTGATCGTGGCCGATCGTTCGGGTCGGCCCCTCTCCGGCCGAGCGCTGGTGCGGGCCATGGCGCGTCGCGGCTTCGCGCTCAGCAGTGGCTCGGCCTGCTCCGGCCCTCGTGGGCTTGCCGCCAGCCCGGTGTTGCTGGCCATGGGGTTCAGTCCGGAGGTGGCTGGATCCGGCTTGCGCATCAGCCTCGGCTCCTGGAACCGGCCCGAGCACCTCAGCACCCTGCCCCAGGCCTTGGCGGAAGCGCAGGAGGAGGTGGCATCAGCCGCGGCTTCTGCGCCCTAGGGTCGCTGCTCGCTGGGTGCTGGATGATGTTGCCCCCCGATTTGCGTACCGCTGAAACGGAGGCCCTGGCGGCGCTCACCTCCGCGTTGGCGGCGGCCCCCAATGGTCGCTGGACGCTGGAGCTGCGCTTTGAGGGCCTCCGCATCCTGCCGCTGGCCCTGCGCCTGGCGGATCAACTGCCCAGGGGGGGGAAGGATCTACGGCTGCTGTTTCCGGACGCGGGAGCCGCGGCGCTGGCGCGACGGGACGGGGCTGAGCTGGCGAGCTGCATCGCCAGCTTCGCCGATCAGCGTCGCCGCCAGGAGCAAGAGCCCAGTGAAGGGCTGCTGCTGTTAGTACGCCCCTCCCAGGCGGAATATGAAGACGTGGAAGCGGTCTGCGGCGCCCATCGCGGCGCCGCGGTGCTGATCAATCCCGCCCTCGTTGATGCGGCGGTGGGCGTGGGCAGCGTGGCGCGTCAGCGCCGCCGTGGCTTCCTCGCCCAGTGGCAGGCCGCCTATGCCTTGATCCCGGAGATCGATCGCGCCCTCCGGCGCGCCCATCCTGGCCCCTGGGAGCTGTACCGCCTCGACCCCGATGGCTTCCGGCCCTGCGCGGAGTTCGAGCAGCGCCCCGACGCGGAGCAGCAACTGCAAAGCCTGGATCTCCAAGGAGGAGCGGCGTTGGGGGCGAATCTGCGAGCCCTGGACACGCTCATCGACGGTCTGCGCAGCTGATCCACAGCGGGCTGGCCCAGCCTGGCGGACAGAACTACACTGCGCCGACCCGCGTTTCGCCATGGCAGCCTCAGACCCATCCAGCCGCTCCTGGAGCCTGATCGATGTGGGAGCTGGTGCGGCCGTGCTGCTGGCCCTGGTGGGGGTGATCTGGAGCCCGAAACTGAGCAATGCCGTCGCCCGCGCCACCGGCGGGCAGAAGTCCGTCACGGTCACGGTCGATGTGCGTGGAATTCCCAGCGCCGACCCGCAGACCCTGCGGCGCAGCGCGGAACAGCAAGGCAAGGTATCCCTTGTGATCCGCAACCAACCCCATGGCTCGGTGCGGGTGGCCAAGGTGCTGCCGCTAGAACGTCGCCTGTCGATCCTCACGCCGGCAGGAAAGCTGGTGAGCGCCCCGGACCCGAACCAGAAGGTCTTCAGCACCTTCGATGGCCGCTTCCTGCTGGTTGGTGAAGGGGTTGTGGCCGATGGTGGTGGAATCGTGTTCGGCAATCAGACGCTCAAGATCGGGGCGCCGGTCGAACTTGAGGGCGTGAATTATCGCTTCAACGGCACCGTCACCGACCTCAAGATTGGAGGGTCCTGACATGAACAAGTTCTCAGGCCACGGGCTCCAGGCGCCTGCCCTGGGCCTGACGCTGGTGCTGGCATCGGCTCTGCAGGCGCCAGCAACCCATGCCACGGCTGGTCCCCCGGTTGATCCGTCGCCGGGCATCCAGGCCAGGATCTCCGGTCTGCAGCTGCCGGCGATCGCGCCGATCAAGCCACTGCTCCCGGCCGAGCTGCTGGCCAATCTGCCGCCGGCTCCCCCTCCCGTGGGGCTGCCACAGCTGCAAAGTCAGGTCAGCTGCCCGTCCCTGCAGCAACGGGTTGCCTCGGTCATCGGAGGCGAGGCCTGGGCCTGGAGCTTCACCGTTGCCGATAGCGGCGGGCACCTGCTCGCCGATATCAACGGCACCCAACCGCGCAAGCCGGCTTCGAATCAGAAGCTTCTCAGCACGGCCTTCGCTCTCGACCGTCTCGGCCCTGACCATCGGCTCAGCACCCGCCTCTGGCGGCTCCCCGATGGCACGTTGCGCCTCACCGGCCAGGGTGACCCGGATCTGGCGTTGCCCCAGCTGCAGCGCATCACCAAGTTGGCCCTTTCTTCAGGTGGCAGTAGCGGCGGTGATGCGGGCCTGGTGAAGCTTCAGCTCGCCGAGGAGCCCTCCCAGGTTTGGTGGCCCACCGGATGGAGTGTGGGGGATCGCTATCAGGCTTATGGGGCACCGATCACGCGCCTGGCGATCACCAGCAACGCCATCGATGACGCGGTGATGAATCCCAACGGCCGCCTGCAGCTGCTGCTGCAACGCAGTTTCCGCAGTCAAGGCGGCTCTGTGCAGTTGAGCTTCGTGCCCGGCAGCCTGCCGATTCCCGGCGATGCGGTACTGCTGCATGAAGAACCCTCCACCACCATGCACGGGTTGCTGAGCCTGGCCAACACCGAGAGTCACAACTTCACGGCTGAGGTATTGCTGCGCCAGGCGGCAGACAGCTGGGATCTGGCCGAGGCCGCCCGGCGGCAGACCGTTTGGTTAAGCCAGCAGGGTTTGCCCATGGCTGGGGTGCAAGTTCGCGATGGCAGTGGGCTCGATCGCTCCAATCGCCTCACCAGCCGCTTTCTCACCGCGCTGTTGCTGCGAATGGATCACCATCCTTACGCCCGCGAGTTCGTCGGATCGATGGCGATCGTGGGTCAGCGGGGCACGTTGAGAAACCTATACAAAGGCAGCAGTTTGGACGGGCAGGTGTTTGGCAAGACAGGCACCCTCACCGGTGTGCGCGCCATCAGCGGCATCCTGCAGACCAGCGATGGCCCCCGCTACTTCAGCGCGATTTCCAACGGAGCTTCGGCACCCAATCAGACGATCGGCGCTCTGTTGCGTCAGGTTCAGACCCCAAGAGTGTGCTCATCTCTGTCCGCAGCGGCCTTCTGAGCCTGGCCTGCGACCTCAGGCCTCCTGGTGGCCGTTGATCGCAGATGAGATGTCTGAAATCGAGGCATCCCAGCTGCCTAGCACGTGCCTTTCGAGCACCCAGAGGCGTGCGTAGGGATGTGTTGGCAAAGGCCTCACGATTTGAGAGGCCAGGCAAGATGGGTTTGCTGCCTTGTCCTTGGCCCACAGCAGGAAAAGGTTGTGCCATGGCGGCAAGGAGCTTTTCCTGCTGGTGATGATGCCTGGCCAGGCTGGCGATAGGCGAACCCCTCAGCTGGCCAGTCCCCGAGAAGCGGCCCGGCGCAAGCGACCGGCGGCGCGGCGGGCGCGGTTGACGGGAGCAAAAGCGTCTGGGTTGGCATTATCGGCCGAGGGAGCGATCCCAGCGAGTCCTTCTGGGTTCTGCAACCGCACCAGCTCGCGTCGGCCACCAAGCACCACCTGGCTCAGCTCCTTGAGTCGCACCTCGAGTTCACCGAGCACCTGTTCGGCGTAGCGATTGGCGCCTTCCTGCACAGCGGCGGATTCCTGACGGCTCCTGGTCAGCAGGGCCTCACACTGCTGCTGGGTCTGCTGCCGGAACTGCAAAGCGTCGTTGTGCAGGCGTTCCGCCTCGCTCTGGCTTTCGCGTTGCAAACGTTGGCCCTCCTGGCGAATGGCTTCCAGTTCCTGCAGGGCTTGTTGACGGTTGCGGTCGTGCTGATCCCCCAGCTGGCGATTGCGTTCGGCCGCCTCCTGCTCCAGCTGCTGGCGACGATTTTGGGCTTCCTGCTCCAGCTGCTGGCGGCGGGCGGCGAACTGCTGTTCCATCTGGGCCATGCGGGATTGATGCTCCTGCTCCGTCTGGGCCACCTGCTGGCGGGTCTGCAGGATCATCGCCTCGCACTGCTGGCGGGCCTGGTCGCGCAACTCGCCAACCTGGCGCTCCGCTTCGTGTCGGATCGCCGCGGCGTTGATCAACTGCTCCCGTTCACGACGCGCCTGGTTGACAATTTCCTCAGCCTGCAACCTGGCCTTCTCAAATAAGGCTTCCCGTTGGCGCAGCAGCTTTTCCGCCTCGGTGATCTGAAGCGGGATCGCCTCGCGCAGGGCATCCATCATTTCGATGGCGTCCTGCTCGTTCACCAGGCGACCGCCGCTGAAGGGGATGCGGCTGCCTTCGAGAACGATGTCCTCCAGCTGATCCAGGCGGTCGAGGACGGTGATGCGAGGCTCTGACATGTCAGCCATGGGGAATCGCCCGATTAAAGAGCTTCCCGAGGTCATCTGCCACTCCCGCCGGCACCATGTGGGCCACATCGCCGCCAAAGCGGGCCACCTGCTTGACCACCGAGCTGCTCAGAAAGCTGTGCTGCACCGCCGTGGCCAGGAAGAGTGTCTCGACTGAGGGCGCCAAAGTGGTGTTGGTATGGGCGATCTGCAGCTCGAACTCAAAGTCGCTGAGGGCCCTGAGGCCACGCAGGATCACGGCAGCGCCACGGTCCCGGGCGAAGTCAACGGTCAGGCCATCGAAACTGCCCACCTCCACGCCGCTGAGGTGGGCGGTGGCCTGACGGATCTGGCTGAGACGCTGCTCAAGACTGAACGTGGGCACCTTGGTGGGGTTCTGCAGCACAGCGACGATCACGGCATCGAACAGGCGGCAAGCCCTCTCGATCAGGTCGAGATGGCCCAAGGTGAGGGGGTCGAAGCTGCCGGGATAGAGGGCGCGCATCGGCCTGGTCAAAGCTCCAGCCTATGGATCCGCCCGCCGACCTTGGGGGCCACAAGCTGCTTAAAGTCGCGATGCAGCACCCCCGTCGCCGCAGGCTCCCTGCCACCATTTGTCATGACTGAATCTCCAGCCTCGGGCGTCCTTGATGCCGCCGCCAAGAAGACCCTGCTGCGCAAAATACCCCACGGCTTATTCATTTGCGGTGTTGCCGAGGCAGGGGATGTCAACGGCTTCACCGCCAGTTGGGTGACCCAGGGCTCCTTTGAGCCGCCGCTGGTGGTCGTGGCCGTGCGCTCCGATTCCACCAGTAACGGCATGATCCAGCGCACCGGACGTTTCTCGTTGAATGTGTTGGCGGCCGACCAGAAAGATCTCGCGGCTGTGTTCTTCAAGCCCCAGAGCGCCGTGGGTGGCCGTTTTGAGACCGCCCCCTACCAACTTGGTCCCCTTGGCTTGCCCCTGCTCGACGACGCCTTGGGGGGGCTGGAATGCGTGCTGGTGGGCCAGGTGGCCCATGGTGACCACACCGTCTTTGTCGCCGAGGTGAAGAGTGCTGTTCTGCATCGTGACGCGGCGGGGCTGGAGCTGAGCGCCACCGGCTGGCAATACGGCGGTTGATGAACGCCGCAGCGAGCTCGACCCCGGATTTAGGCCCGCAGCCCCTCCTGCTTGATGAGCTGCGTCTCAAGGCGAGGTTGCGGGAGATTCCGGCGGAGCCTGGCTGTTACTTGATGCGCGACCGGGAGGATCGGATTCTCTATATTGGTAAAGCGAAAGTGCTGCGCAGTCGCGTGCGCAGTTACTTCCAAAGTGGTGCCGGCCATGGCTATAGCCCTCGCATCCGCTTAATGGTGCGGCAGGTCTGCGAGATTGAGGTGATCGTGACCGATAGCGAAGCCGAAGCCCTGGCGCTCGAATCGAATCTGATCAAGCAGAACCAGCCTCACTTTAACGTGCTGCTCAAGGATGACAAGAAGTATCCTTACTTATGTATCACTTGGAGCGAGGCCTATCCGCGTATCTTTATCACCCGCCGCCGCCGCTTGCGATCGCCGCTCGATCGCTTTTATGGTCCCTACGTCGATGTGGGTTTGCTGCGCCGCACCCTGGCACTGGTGAAGCGGGTCTTCCCCTTGCGCCAACGCCCGCTGCCGCTGCATCGTGATCGCACATGCCTGAACTATGACATCGGTCGTTGTCCGGGTGTGTGCCAGGAGAAGATCAGTTCGGACGACTATCACAGAACTCTGCGCCAGGTGGCGATGGTGTTTCAGGGCCGCAATGAGGAGTTGTTGAGCTTGCTAAACAACCAGATGCAGGCTTATGCCGATCGCCTTGATTTTGAGAAAGCCGCCGCTGTGCGCGATCAGCTGCAAGGCCTTGAGTCCTTGACAGCCGATCAGAAAATGAGCGTCGGCGACAGCTCTGTCAGCCGAGATGTGATCGCCTTGGCCAGCGATGGCCGCGTGGCGGCCGTGCAGCTCTTCCAGATGCGCGCTGGCAAGTTGGTCGGCAGGTTGGGCTACATGGCTGACGCCAAAAATGGCAGCACGGACGAGATAGCAACGCAAGCGAACGCAAGTGAAGCCGCGGATCAGATGATGGCTGAGACGCCGCAGGAAATCCCGAGTGATCCAGCGAGCACAAAACCTAGCCCAATAGCTGGCGAACCCTCGGCTGAATCGCCGGCGTCCGCTGACCTGACTGTGGGTGTGATCCTGCAACGGGTGATCGAGGAGCATTACAGCCAGGTCGAAGGCGTGGAGATCCCGCCGGAACTGCTTCTGCAAGTCGCCCTGCCCCAGCAGGAGCTGATCGGGTCGTGGCTCAGCGAGTTGCGTGGTAGGCGGGTGAAGCTGGCGGTGCCCCAACGCTCCCAGAAGGCGGAGTTGATCGAGTTGGTGGTGCGCAATGCCAGCTATGAACTGCAGCGCGCCCAGCGGGCCAGCGAACAGAACCAGATGGCCACAGAGGATCTGGCCCAATTGCTCGATCTGGCCGTGCCGCCACGTCGGATCGAAGGGTTTGACATCAGCCACATCCAAGGCAGCGACGCCGTGGCCTCCCAGGTGGTGTTCATTGATGGTCTGCCGGCCAAGCAGCATTACCGCAAGTACCGCATCCGCAGCAGCAGTATCCATGCGGGCCACTCCGACGACTTCATGGCGATGGCCGAGGTGATCCGCAGGCGCTTCCGGCGCTGGGCCCAAGCCAAGGCCGAGGGTGCTGACCTCGAGCAACTGCGCCAGCGAGGTGGCTCGGCCCTGCAAACCGATGGCATGGGCGACTGGCCTGATGTGGTGATGATTGATGGCGGCAAGGGCCAGCTTTCGGCGGTGATGGAAGCCCTGCGTGAGCTGAACCTCCACGGCGAACTCACGATCTGTTCCTTGGCCAAGCAACGGGAGGAGGTGTTTGTTCCAGGCGCTCGCACGCCGCTGGACTCCGCTCCGGATCAGCTTGGGGTTGCCCTGTTGCGTCGCCTGCGCGACGAAGCCCATCGCTTCGCTGTGTCGTATCACCGCCAGCAGCGCGGTGAACGGATGAAACGCTCAAGACTCAGCGACATTCCCGGCCTGGGCCCAAAGCGCGTCAAAGAGCTGCTCGCCCACTTTCGTTCTGTCGATGCGATCCAGTTGGCCACGCCGGAGCAGATCGCGGCGGCACCTGGCGTTGGCCTCGCCCTGGCCCGACAGATTTGGGAGTACTTTCACCCGGAACCTGAGCCTTGGGATCAGGAGCAAGCCTCAGTTCAGGATGAGTCCGCCGCGATGGTCATGGCCACTCCAACCCAGGAGTTCGTTGGGGAGGCGATGCAGGCTGCCAGGGGATCAACATCGGATCACCAAGACAGCGTTGCGGCTTGCACGGTTGGCTTGGCGCAAGCCTGGCCCGCCAGCCGCCAGCCGCCCACCCCCCTGGCCGATCTCGACATGGCGCTGGGGCAGTTGTGACCAACTTGTTCTGGAGTTTCGTCCTCTGGTTGATGCTCGCTTGGCCGAGCGTTGGCCTGGGCTGGCCCATGGCCGCAGCGGCCACTCCGGGGATCTGCGTGGGGCCCGTGTGTGCTGATTCCCTTTCACGCAGCAGCGTGTATCCGTGGCAGCTGCGGTTGCGGCTAAGCGATCAGCGCGGCCAGCTGGAACGGCTCACCGTGGATTGCCGCAACGGCCAGCTGAGCCCCAAGGAAGGGCCGGTAGATCGGGGATACGGAGCCGCGGTGGCGCGTCGCGCCTGCCGTCTCGCCTGAACGGCCAGGGTGCCTAGGCGGTGCCACGGGCGGCCAGGGGCCGCAGCCGGACGCGGACGATCAACCAGTTCAGGGGACTGGGGCGTTCCGTTGGTCAGGGCCTAGCGGTTGAATCACGCCCCCTAGTGTGCTGCTGACCCCACCCGAGCCATGCTCCAGGTTCCCCCCGTTGCCTTGATCCTGCCCGCCACGGCCTACCTGTGGTTTAAGACGCTGCACATCGTTGGCGTTGTGGTGTGGTTCGCGGGCCTGTTCTACCTGGTGAGGCTGTTCATCTACCACCGCGAAGCCGAAGACCTGGATGCCGATCTGCGCTGCGCCTTCCAACAGCAATATGGACTGATGCAGCGACGCTTGGCCAACATCATCACCACGCCGGGTATGGTGGTGGCCGTGAGCATGGCCATCGGCCTGCTTGTGGCCCAGCCCCTCTGGCTTAAACAGGGCTGGATGCATGCCAAGCTTGGCTTTGTGGCGATTCTGCTCGCTTATCACGTTTTTTGCTATCGCCTGATGGGCCAGTTGCAAACAGGGACCTGCAGCTGGACGCCCAAGCAGTTGCGTGCCCTCAATGAACTGCCCACTCTACTGCTGGTGCTGGTGGTGATGCTCGTGGTTTTCAAAGATCAGTTTCCCACCAATGCCGCCACCTGGTTCCTGGTTGCTCTGGTGGTGTTCATGGTCGCCTCGATCCAGTTCTACGCACGCTGGCGACGCTTGCGGGCCGAGCGTCTTGCCGCCGATCTCCCCGGCTGAGAACGATGTTGCGTGCCGCCGCTCTGCTACACCCGCTCACCTCGGTGTTGCGGTCCGTTGGGCCGGAGAGCTGCCCAGGTCAGTTGAACTTTCACTGCCACACCCTCTTGAGCGACGGCAGTCTCGATCCCCTCGTGCTGGCTCGGCAGGCCCAAGAGCTCGGCCTTGAGCAGATGGCCGTAACCGACCACCACAGCCTGGCAGCCCATGACCCCATCGCCGCCTGCTTCGCCGAAGGCCAACGAAGGGGGGAACGGGTGCCGACGTTGTGGCGCGGCGTGGAGATCAGCTGCCTGCTCGAGGGTTGCCTTGTGCACGTGTTGGCGTTGGGATTCGCGGAGCGGCACGATTCCCTCCAGCCTTACCTCCA
>JBIIIX010000225.1:0-4949 GCA_044234415.1 Cyanobium sp. | reverse complement strand
CCTCAGCAGCCTTGATGATCAGCCTGTCGCCTTTGGCGACAACGATTCCGGTGTTCAGCGCGATGCCACCGGTGGCGCTATTTTCCTTGGCTTTGACTTCGAATTGCTTTGCGGCCATGGTTGATGCTTCTGCTGTTTATGAAAAGAAAATGAACAGGGCGTGACGGCTGACAAGCCGTTCCTGGTAAGGCAATTCCTTACCGGGCGAAGTTTATGGCATGTAGCCGGGATGGAGCAATGGCCAGCGAGGACCTGTTCAGAGGCCGAGGCGACTCGCAGCGCCATCGGCCCTGCCGAACCCTTGAGGGCAGCTTGATTCTCGGTTGCATCTCAGACAGAGACTGCATGCAATGGGCGACCTTCCGGCTGGGAGTTCAGGGGCGAATCGGCTGGCGATCGAGTAGGTGGTGGATGCGGTGGTGGAGCACCAGCTCAACGAAGTGTATGGCGCCGCATGGAAAGGCTCCACATCCAGCGCCACACGCTTGGCAATATTCCCCTACTCTAGCTGGCTCCTAACTTATGGGCAAGGCAGCCGTTGCCACGTTGAAAGGTGCCGGTCGGGGCTAGAAGCGCCGTCCGGCTCGGCGGCCCATTTAGGAGGCTTTGACCCGCGATATCGTTGGGGTGACAAAACCGCTGTTGTTCTGGCCATCTGTGTCCCAAAAAAACAGCGACAGCGGGCCGGACTCAGTCATGGTCTTCTCGAACTTGGTGCCGACAAAGAAAAAGGTCTTGCCACCATCCAGGCTCCCGACAAGGCTGTTTCCCGGAAGTTCGAAGCCCTTCACTTGAAGAATCCAGGAAGAAACCCCATCGGCGTTGGCAGGACTCGACAAATCGGGGTTGTTCGACCATTGCTGATCCACTGGCACACTGATCTTCAGCAGATCACCTTTACTCACGACCACGCCGGTATTCAACGGCACACCTGTGTTGGCATTGTTGGTGTTAGGATCTACCTTAACGGTTACGGGAGCTGGCTCCGTCTGCACGGAGACGGTCACAGAGCCGGTGTTGTCCTCACTGTTGGCATCCCAGTAACACAAGGTCAGCGTGCCCGCCTGTTGGGCAGGGGCGTCGTATTGTGTGCCCACTAGAAAGTGGGTCTTGCCGCCGTCCAAGCTGCCGACGAGGCTCCCATAGGGGAGCAGGGCGCCCGACGTGGGTGAGAGCATATTTCCATAGACACCGCCATACTTATTGCCGGCGACCAAGCCATTGGCGTTTGAAGTGTAGTCCGCCAGCGCACCGCAGGACCAGGTTTGGTCCTCGGCTGCCTTGATGATCAGCCTGTCGCCTTTGGCGACAACGATTCCGGTGTTCAGCGCGATGCCACCGGAGGCGCTGTTCTCCTTGGCTTTTACATTGAAGCTGCTTAAGTTCGTCTTTGGAATCAAATCCAGGGAAACTGTGATGGAGCCGGAGTTGTCGTGGTTGTTCTTATCCCAGAAACACAAGGACAGCGTGCCCGCCTGCGGAACGGGGCCATCGAACTGTGTGCCCACCAGGAAGTAGCTCTTGCCACCGTCCAGGCTGCCGACGAGGCTGCCATTAGGAAAAACAGCGCCCGTCGTCGCTGAAGTCAAAGGATCATAAGCACCGCCATATTTGTTGCCGGCGACTAAGCCGTTGGCGTTTGACGTCAAGTTGGCATTCTCGCCGGCAGACCAGGTGTCGTCTTCCGCAGCCTTGATGATCAGCCTGTCGCCTTTGGCGACAGTGATTCCGGTATTCAGCGCGATTCCACCGCTGGAGCTGTTCTCCTTGGCTTTGACTTCGAATTGCTTTGCGGCCATGGTTGATGCTTCTGCTGATTGTGAAAACAAAATGAACAGGACGTGACGGCTGACAAGCCGTTCCCGGCAAGGCAATTCCTTACCAGGCGAAGTTTATGGCATGTAGCCGTGATGGAGCAATGGCCAGCATGGACTGGTTCACAAGCCGAGACGACTCGCAGCGCCATCGGCCCGGCTGAACCCTTAAGGGACGCTTAATTCTCGGCTGCATCTCAGGCAGAGACTGCATGCAATGGGCGACCCTCCGGCTGGGAGTTCAGAAGCGGCCTGGCTAGCCACTCCAACTGCCGCCCGACCTGCGCAAAGGCAGTGGCCGCCAGCGAGGCGGCCTACCGGGCCATCCCGGATCGGAGCCGGAGCCGCTGGCGATCCAGCGGCATTCAAGACCAGCGTTTGCCAGAACCAAAGCCTCTTTGGCTTCCCTCGTTAAACCGACTTGGCAGCTGCGGTCCCGGAATTCAGCGGTGGATGGGAAAATCAGCCATCCTGAACGGGTCCGTGCTAGTTCGCGCCGATGGGTGCGATGTGGGAAACAGCACCCTGAGCTGGACGGGCATGAGTTACGCGGGCGACAGTCCTCGGCCTAGCCATCAGCGCCTGGCCAACTCGGCTGAGGTAGCGATAGCTCCCGCCCCGTGAGCTCCATCCTCATCAGCCACAGCAGCCTCGACAGCGCCTGGCGGCGCCAATCCCGGCACGACAACATGCCGCTCCTGAGTGCCGCCACGGCCTGGCAGATCGCCAAGCAAGGGAGGCGCGACACCCTTGGACGGGCCAGGGCGGTGTTGGAGCGCTACGCCATGGCTCTCCAGCCGTAGAGATTTCGTCACACCTCGAACGGCAAACATCGGTCAGGGCGAGGATGGTGCCCCTCTCCGACGCCTAGGCTCCATGGCCGCCCCCTCCCATTCCGCTCGTGGGTTCGGCGCTGATGGCAGCGGCGCAATGTGGGAGGTGGCTCTGGTGGAGATGCCCGCCTTCGTGACCCCGGCGGATGGCGACAGCGTTCGCCCCCTGATCGCCTTGGTGATGGAGGCCGATGGCGCCATCCGCGCCTCGGCCGTGGCCTCTGCCGATCAGCCACTGGAGGCGCTGGAGCCAGCGATCGCCAAGGCCCTTCACGACCCCGAGACCCCCTGCCGTCCCGGCCAGCCGCGACGGGTGGTGGTGAACCGGGCGCAGCTTCTTGACTGGTTGCCGCCGCTGCTGCCGGGGGCGGTGATCAAGCAGGGCGCCACCCCCCAGGTGGACCAGGCGATCAAGCTGATGCGCGAGCAGCTCGCCGCTGGCGAGGATCAGCTGGGCAGCGAAGCGCTCACCACCTACCTCAGCGGCGACATCGACCCGGAGGCGGCGGAGCACTTCTTTGAGGCTGCGGCCGCCCTGTATCAGCGCCGCCCCTGGGAGCGCATACCCAGCGATGGCCATCTCTTCCAGGTGAGCTGCAGCGCCTTGGCGATCCAGGGCTGGGTGGGATGCGTGATCGGCCAGCACCGCGAGCACTACGGCGTGATCCTGTTCGAGTCGCTGCAGGATTACGAGCAGTACGTGGAGCTGGGCCAACGCTTCGAGGCGGGAGATCGCCACGCCATGGACGCGGCGCCGCCCCACCGCGCCATCAACTTCGAGGCGAAGGCCGACATGCCGCCGCCGCTGCTCCAGGAGATCAAGCGCTACGGCTGGCCGCTGTCCCCCGGCGACGCCTACCCCACCGTGATGCTGATCGAGCCGCCCCTGGGACTGAAACCGCCCCACCGCGCCGATCTGCATCAGCTGGAGGCGGTGGCCCTGGCGCTGGTGGCCTGGATCGAGGCGGAACCCCAGATCGCCCGCCTGTGGCAGCAGCCCTCGCCGAAACGGCGCCGCTTTCAGGTGGAGGTGGCCGACGCGCGGGTGCCGGTCACCCTTGGCGTGGTGGCCTTGGACGAGCGGCCGAGCCAACCGCCAGCAGCGCCAGCGGCGCCCCCCAAGGTGCCCGCCGCCCTCAGGGAGACGGTGGACCGCCTGCTGGTGCGCATCGATTCCTTCTGCGCCCGACACCTGGACGACGAGTACCGGGCGCTGATCCACGCCGCCGTGGCCGCTCTAGCCCGCAAGCGTCCATCTCCGCTGCTCACGGGGCGGGAGGCCTCCTGGTGCGCCGGCGTGGTGCATGCCATCGGTGCCGCCAACTTCCTGTTCGATTCCTCCCAAAGCCCCCACTGCAGCGCCTTCACGATCGCCGAATACTTTGGCGTGGCCACCAGCACCTCCCAGAACCACGCCAAAAAAGTGCGGGATCTGCTGAAGATCACCCCGTTCAGCGCCCGCTGGTGCTTGCCCAGCCTGCTCGAATCGTCACAGATCCCTTGGATCCTGGAGGTGGATGGCTTCCTTCGCGATGTGCGCACCCTGCCGATCGAGATTCAGGCGGAGGCCTGCGCCAAGGGGTTGATTCCCTACGTCCCGGCGTTGGCGGAGCAGGCGCGCGGTCGGGCCTAGCCGCCTGTGGGGTCCCTCCCTGGGGCTCCTGTCCACCACCGGGATTGGCAGCGGCGATCGCCGTTGCGCGACCTTGAGCGGCCCGCGGCGGTGCTGGACTGGTGGCCGCCGGGCGGGGGGCGCCGGCCCTGGAGCCCGATCAGTGCGCAGCCCCTGGCAGTTGCCCACCAATGGGGAACAGGGCGCGTAGGAAATGATGCAGGGTGCCATCATCGTGACAGAGAAAAGCCGCGTAATCCGCGCTCAAATTCGCGCTGAACTCCGCGGTGATTTCCGCTGTGAACTCCGCGGTGATCTCCACCTGATCGCAGGGGGTGGACTGGAACACCGCTGGGGATAACACAGCCACCTGCACCAGCGCATCACTCGAGCGGGCACTGAGATACTCAAAGGCCTCGATCCCCTGATCTCGCATCCAGCCACCCAATTGTTGGCCAGCCCTGGCGATGCGTTTGCGCCGCAGCTGCGGCTTCTGTGCTCAGCGCCCCGCCCCACCCGCCGTGCATGAGTTGAGCAAGGCCACCTCAATACCGCTGAAGTCGGCCACTTTGCGGGGGATCACGTTGCGGCTGACCACGTTGGGGGCGACCACGTTGCGGGGACCACGCTGCGGCGACCACCGTGAGATGATGCGCCATGGCGTTGGCGGCGATCAGCGCGTCTACATCG
>JBIIIX010000029.1:0-17431 GCA_044234415.1 Cyanobium sp. | reverse complement strand
TCCCGAACAGGTGCGGCTGATGTTCCTGCGGGAAGGCCTGCCGGTGTTCGAACGCGCCATTCCGCGGCAGGGCCCCTC
Source organism: Cyanobium sp. (assembly GCA_044234415.1). Lineage (GTDB taxonomy): Bacteria > Cyanobacteriota > Cyanobacteriia > PCC-6307 > Cyanobiaceae > Cyanobium. Next base: position 17,353 of record JBIIIX010000029.1, on the reverse strand, counting down.
TGTGGTGGCGGAGATCGAGCGATCCGTGCTCTTCTATCGCCGCCAGGATCCCTCCCTCACCCGTCTTCGCCTGCTCCTGTGCGAGCCCCTGCCAGAGGCGGAGCAGCTGGAGCTGGAAACCCGGCTGGCGATTGGAGCCGAGTTGCTCGACCATGGCGACTTCGGATCATTGGTGCTTCAAGGCCTCGCCGTACCGGACCTCACGCCATGACCAGCACCATCCTTGATCTGCTGAGGGAACAGCGCCAGGAGAGCGGCAAGACTTCGCTCTCCTGGCTTCTGCAGCAGCGGCCAGCGCTGCTGCGCCGCGGGCTAATTCTGGGTAGCGCCATGGTGGGGGTTGTGCTGGGTGGCATTGGCCTGGTGGCCCTGTTCAGCCTCCAGGTGCGGGAACGAATCGCCGGCCTGGAGCCGATCGAGATGCAAGCCAATGCGCTCAAGGCCCAGGTCACCGGCCAGCGTCAGAAGCTGGATGGGCTGACCAGCTCCAACAAAGCGGTGGCGAAACAGATCACCAACATGGCCACGTCCTCCGGTCTGCTGACCACGCTGCAGCTGCTGGCCCCTGCGGGGATTCAGCTGGAGAGTGTGGACGTTCAGCCGACGGGGCTGGTGGTGAAGGGCAAGGCCGAGGATCCCAATGCCTTCTCCCGCATCAACGCGCTACAGCTTTCCCTGGCCAGCTCGCCGCTGCTGGTGGCGGATAGCCTGCAGATCAAACGGGTGGACCGTCCCAACAGCACCGCCCAGAACTCCAATCAGAACGAACCCGCCCCGTTTGTGACCTTTGTGATGAGCGGCGGAATCGCTCAAATGACGCCTCAACGCCAGCTGTTGCTGTTCCAGCAGCTCGGGGCTGATGGCATGGCGCAGCGGCTGCGGTGGCTTCAGGCGGAGGGGCTGCTGTGATCGACCTGCAAGACGACAGTCAACGGGTCCCCGCCGCTGTTCTGCTGCGGATTTGGTTCTTCGCGCCGATCGTGGCCGGCGGCGCGATCGCCGCGCTGCTGACGGGCCTTGTGCTGGTGCCGATGGGGGTCCAGCTGAACAAGGACCGGGAGCGGGTGGCGGAGCTGGAGGCCTTGCAGAGCGAAGTGCTGGTGTTGCGCCGGGAGCTGAGCGCGCTGCGGGAGAGCCGCGACCAGGCCCAGCGTCAGCGAGGGGTGTTGATCCGCCTGCTGGCCGGCAATCGCGACGTTGTCACGTTCCTGGCCCAGCTGGACAAAGAAGCCACTGCCAGCGGCGTGATGCTGCGGTTGTTTGAACCCCAGGCCGCTGCCGCCGCGCCGGGACAACAGGGCCAGCCCGGGCAAGCACAGGCGCCGGGTCAACCGCCACAACCCGGCCAACCGCCGCAACCGGGCCAACCTGGCCAACCGGGGCAACCGGGGCAACCGGGGCAGGCCCCGCAGAGCGACCCGCTCGCCCTGGAGGGTTTGGAGCGACGCCAGCTGCTGCTCCAGGCCCAGGGGCCTTACCCAAACCTGGTGTCCTTCCTGCGCCGCATGGAGAAGCTGGATGTGCTGGTGGGGCAGGACTCCCTCAACCTGCAGGTGGAGCCCTTGCCCGTTGAAGCCCTCAAAGCCGGGAAACGGGTCATGCCGCCGAAGGTGAGCCTGCGGCAGTCGTTGTTGCTTTACACCAAGAAGCCCACACCACCGCGCCAGCCCGGCGCGCCAGCCGCCGCCAGCCAGCCCGGCGCGGCCCCAGTGCCTGGCCAGGCCGCTCCGCCACCACCCGGCAGCCCGGCCCCTCCGGGCTGAGGTCCCCGTCGCCCCAGCGCGAACCCGAGCTAGGGCCCTGGCGGCTGAGCATTGAATCGCCTTCATGCCCGCTGGCCGGCCGCGATGCCGGGCCATGTGCCAACGGGCCAGGGGCGGCCGTTCCGCGGACAGTCCCGCCAGGCTGGCGGCCAACAGGTGACCCCGATACCCTCAGGCCGAGATCGGAAAATCAGAATCGCGTGAGTCCCCTTCGCTCCTCCATACCCCTACTGCTCATCACTCTGGTGATGGTGGAGCTGCCGGCGCCGCTGCGGGCCGCTGTTCTGGCGCGGCCGAGCCAGAACAGCACGGCCGCGCCAAGGGGGCAAACCACCTTGCTGGCCCAGGCTGGCGGCCCCCTGGAGCTCAAGCTGCGACGGCTGCCCGATGCGGTGGAGGTGGTGGTGCAGAACACCGGCGCCGCGCCCCAGCTGCTGCAGACCACCCGCGGCGCCACCTGGCTGGGGCAGCTGCGGCTGGGCGCGCCCACCAGCCTGCGGCTGGGCCCCCAGCAGGTGGCCTTGCCGGAGGCGGGCCTGAGGAGCGTGAGCATTGAGGGCAGTGGCAGCGGCTATCGGCTTGAGGTCACACCCATGCCGGGCCTGCCCCTGGGTCGGCCGATCGTCAGCGCCGATGGCCGCGATCTGATCCTCACCTTCAACGCCCCGGCCCAGGCCAGCCTGCAGACGGGCCTGCTGGATCGCAACCAGCCGGGCCGCTTGCCCCAGCCGACCTTCGTGCCACCGCTGCGCCCCCGGGCGGTGGCACCCCCGGTGGGCGACATCGCCGTGGGCACGATGTTGCTGCGCAACCCCACCCTGCTGGATGTGAGCGGCCCGCCGGTCACGATGACCCTGCGCAACGCGCCGGCCCGGGATGTGCTGATGAGCCTGGCGGGAATGGGCAACTATGGCTTCGTCTACGTCGACGATTTCAGCAGCGGCTCAGGTGATGGTGGCGGTGGTGGTGGTGCTGGTGGTGGTGGCACGGCGACGAGCACCACGGCCGGCCCCTCACCCCAGCGGACGGTTTCGATCGCCTTCCGCCAGGAGCCCTACGGCCAGGCCTTAAATGCCGTGCTGATCGCGTCGGGGCTGCAGGGCAAGCGCGAGGGCCGCACGATCTATGCCGGACCGAAAGTGCACAGCAAATCCTTCGGCTCCAGGCTCTCGAAGGTGTACCGGTTGAACCAGGTGACGGCCAGCGCCGCCGCCGATTACCTGGCCAACCTCGGCGCCCAGGTGACCAAGACGAACACGATCACCACCGCGGTCACCGAAGGCACCACGAACAACAACGCCATCGTTGGCGCCCCAAACAGCAGCACCACCCAGCAGAGCAGCCAGACCACGGTCGAGTCTTATGGCGCTACAACCGGGCCGCTGTTGGGCCTTCAGGCCACCACCGACAACCGGCTGCAGGCGATCACCCTGGTGGGCGATCCCACCATCGTGGCGGTGGCGGAACAATACCTCAAGCAGCTCGACCTGCGCCGCAGACAGGTTGCGCTTACGGTGCGGATCTTAGACATAACCCTAGACAACAATTCGCAAATCGACAACAGCTTCGCGTGGCGCTTTGGCAATAACTTCATCGTCAATGACAGCGGTAGGCTGCTTGGGGCTTTCGGGGGCCTTCTGCCTCCGAGAGGTGAACAATTTGACAAGCTTTCTGGTGGCGCCAGCGATGCAAAGAGTATTTATGTCAAACCAGATGAAGCCACAGTGATCAGAGCACCCCTCGACCCTGCGCCCATCAATCCTGGTTTAGCCTACGGTCCCAACGACCAATTCTTCAACTTAGTTCGAGCTTCGATTACCTCCAGCAGCACGAAGGTCATCGCAAGCCCTACCCTGATCCTCAGCGACAATCCAGAGCAGCTACGAGAAGGGGAGGACGTTTCCCTGTTATCACAAGTACTGGCCACCGGATCGGTCGGCACGGCTACCACTTCAAGCGGTAGTGCCAGCGCCAACAGGACGAGTGTCGGCCGCAAACGGGCCAATGAGGCCTTCGTCACTGTTGGCGAGCAGATCATCACCAACTACACCGTTCTGCCCGGGACCTTGGGAGCCCCCAACACCTGCCAGCCATCGTTTGGGATCGCCGGCCTCACCTTCGGTGCACGGATCTCCAAGATCGACGACAACGGTTTTGTGACGTTCTCAATCTCACCCACGATCACGGCCAGGGTAGGCAGCCAAATCGTGCAAAACTGCGGATCAATCGATATCTTGGCAATCCGCAGCCTCGATTCCGGCGGCGCCCGCGTGCGCGACGGTCAAACATTAATTATGACCGGTGTCATCTCTGATCTCGATAGCCAATCCGTGAGAAAATGGCCGGTCCTCGGCGACATCCCTCTGATCGGTCAGTTCTTTCGTGCCAGTGATGGCTCGCGGCGTAAGCGCGAGCTGGTGATCCTGGTGAGCCCCCGCATCATTAACGATGTGGAGGGTGGCAACTATGGCTACGGCTTCCAACCCGATTCAAGGCCCATGAGGGATTTCCTGCGGGCGCCGGGCGGCTGAAGCGCGGCGGGTCAAGCGACGCCCTTCGCAACGGGCATAGCGAACGGCTGCGTGAGATTGAGCCCGAGTCTGGGAGGTTGAGGGGGGAAATTTGGTCGAGCGAATCTGCTGATTGAACCAAACAGCTGCTCGAACCAAACAGCCAGTTGAACGCAACAGCAGCTCGAGCCAAACAGCTGCTCGAACGCAACAGCCCCGGCCCTCAGAACGCCAGGGGCAAAAACTTGGCCGCCAAAGGCAGCAGGCTCATCACACCGCCGAGCAGCTGGCTGCCCAGGCCATTGCCCCCCTGGGCCTGCTTCACCGGCTTGGTCACCTCCTGGGCAGCCTCGCGCAGCTGGCGGGCATTGGCCTGGTCGCCGTCCTGGGCGAAGAGCGTGGCGGCGTAGTCGAAGTCGCTGGCGGCCTGCTCGAACTTGTTCTGCTGGCCGCGGCTGATCGCCCGCGCCACCCAGGTGATCCTGGCCTGGGGCTCGCGCCGCAGCGCCTCGCCGAAGAAGCGCTCCGCCTCCGGCCAGTTGCCCGCCTGGAACGCATCGACGCCGGCATTGTGCAGCTGGGTGTAGCTGAGCGCTTGCGGCGCCAGGCCTTGGGCCTGGCTCCAATGGGTGCTGCCGATCGCTCCCGGATCCAGCAAGGCGCCGCTGAGGTCGCTCTGGCGCAGATCGGTGCCCTCCAGCAGGGCGCCGCGCAGGTCGGCGCCACGCAGCGAGGCCCCCTGCAGGCTGGTGTCGCGCAGATCGGCGCCGTTGAGGCGGGCTCCATCGAGGCGTGCCTGGCTGAGGTTGGCGCGCTGCAGCTGGGCGCGGCGCAGATCGGCATCACGCAGATCCGCCAGCACCAGGTCGGCATCCTGCAGGCGGCAACCCGCGCAGGAGCGCTTCTCCAGCAGCCGCACCAGCGTGGCCTCATCCGCCGCCCTGGCCGGCAGGGCCAGCGGCTCAGCCAGGGCGGCGGCCAGCGCCCACACCGGCCCGGACAGCAGCAGGGCTGCCGTAGCCGCACCCCTGGCGGCGAACCGGCGGCTGGCGGCAGCCCATGGGGCCTCCAGGCTCGGGCGAAGCTTCGGGCGCCGCGGGCCAGCTGCGATCGGGTTGGGGATGCGGCGGCGCGGGCGTGGCTCAGCGGTCATGGCCCGGCGGCGGGGATGGACTGTTGTAACCCCTGCCGGCGGTTGCCGGCCAACGCGGCCGGGCGCTTCAGCTGCCGGTTGAGGCGGCGCCGCAGCCGGCGCAGCGCCCGCCAGTCCCGCGGCTGGGGGCCGGGCGGCGCGTAGCGGATCCGCTGCGCGATCGCCACCAACGCATCGAGATCCTCCGCCAGATCTGGTCGGGCCCCCGCCACACGGCGCCCGAAGGCCGCCAACGTCTCGCCGGGGCAAGGCCCCAGCTGGCGGCGCTCCAGCGCCGCCAGCAGCGGCAGCAACTCGCGGGCCAGCCGATCGCCCCCCGCTGAACGGCGCTGCAGCCAGCGCAGCCAGCTCAACCCAGCGGCCAGGAAAGCCCCCACCCCCAGCAGCAGCAGAGGCCCCAGCCATTGGCGATTCTGTCCTAGCAGCAGTTGCAGCAGCAGGTCCTGGGCCTGGCGGTCGTAGCCGAGCCACCAGCGCGCCCAGGCGATGTCCAGCCCCCACCACTGGCGTTGCAGCCACAGCAGCGGCCCGCCCCCCAAAGCCACCTGGCTGTCCCGCGGGGCCGAGCCCTGGCTGATCCAATCGCTGGGATCGAGGCGCCGCCAGCCCTCTTCCGCCAGCCATACCTCAATCCAGGCATGGGCATCGGCCTGGCGGATGTCGAGATAGCCGCCGCCATTGAAGGGCACCACCCAGCTGCCGCCGCGATAGCCGCTGACGACGCGGCTGGGCAACTCCGCCGCCCGCAGCAGCGCCGCCGTGGCGCTGGCGTAATGACCGCAGAAACCCGCTCTCCGCTCGAACAGGAAGGCATCCAGGGGCGCCTGATCGGGGAGCAGGCCCGGCTGCAGCGTGTAGCGGAACCCCCCCTGACGGAAGAAGCGCCGCGCCTCGGCCAGCCGTTGCCGCGGCGGCAGCGACGCCCAGCCGCGGCCCAGGGCCTCAAGGCGCGGGTTGACGCCAGCGGCATAACGCCGCTCTGCGGGGCTGGGCGGGAGCTGGCTCCAGCGGTCCGGATCGCCCTGCAATGTCAGGGCATACACGCGCCGCTGGGCCGCGGGACCGCGATGCCAAAGCTCACCGTTGGGCTGGGGCCGCAGCTCACGGCCCAGGGGCTGGCCCACACCGCTCCAGGGCACGAACGCCAGGCCACTCGCTTCACTCAGCCACAGCTGGGTTGGGGTCGCCCCCAGGCTCGCCGCGCCGGAATCGCTGGCGCTGCCGGCCGGCAGGCCCCGCAGCAGCTCCAGATCGCGCAACAGCGCCACCGAACTTTGGCTGCGGCTGCTCCAGCGGCGCCCATCAAAATCGCTATGCACCAGCACGCGCCAGTAACGCTCCGGCGCGGGAGGCGGGCCGCCACCGTTGGGGTAGGCCAGTCGCGCCGCCGGGGAGCGGTCGTTAACCAGGCGCTCGATCGCGCCAGGCTCCAGGTTCTCGCTCAGGCCCGTCACGGCCGCCGCGCCCCGCTGCCAAGGCAGCACACCGAAGGGCTCCAGGCGCGGCGCCAGCAGAAACAGCAGCAGCGCCATCGGCAGGGCGGACGCCAGCACCTGCAGGCTGCGACGCAGCAGCACCCTCGCGTCCTGCCCGGAACCCAGCTCTAGAGCCAGAAGGCCCGCCAGCGCCAGCACGGTGATGAGCAGTTGCAGCAGCGTCGGCCCGAGCTCCGGCTGCAACGCCGCCAGCAGTCCGACGCAGACCAACTGCAACAGCGCCACCAGGCGCCGTTCGCGCAGGCTGCGCGCCTCCCGCAGCTTCAACAGGGTGAGCAGCGCCAAGGCGATGGCCAGGCCACTGATCAGCTCCCCCAACGGCAGCCGGGCCATGCCGAGGCCCAGCAGCCCCATCGCCAGCCATTGCGGCAGGGCGCCTGGGGAGTCGAGGCGCAGGCGGAAGGGGATCGCCATCAGCCCCGCGCCTCCGGCCAGAGGGCCAGGGCTCGCAAGCAGCGGTCGCGATGGGCGGCACCCTGGTCCGGGCCGATCAGCCCCTGGGGTGTCTCCAAGCCATAAACAGCCCCGGCGCCATGCAGGCGGCAAACGCGATCGCAGAGGTGTTCCAGAGCCGCCTCCAACGGCAGCGTTGGATCCGGAGCCAGCAGCAGGGCTTGGGGCCGGGGATCGCGGAAGCGCTTGGCATAACTGCCGCGGCCCTGGGCTAGCAGCTTCCAGGCCAGGCGGCTGGGGGAATCCTGCGGGCGGTGCGGGCGCAAATCGCCCCAGGCCTCGCTGCCGTCGCGCCCCGCCGGCGAACGGGAGGCGAGGGCCTCAACCTCGCGGCCGTAAGGGCGCTCACGCAGCGGCCCGGGCCGCCGGGCCGGGTAGATCAGCTGGGGGTTGGGCAGCCGCCAGCGACTCCAGCAGACGAACAGGCCCAAGGGGGCGGTGGTCTGCAGCCTCAACACGCCCGGCAGCCGCGGGCCGCGCTGGGCCGGCTGCCAGTGCAGCAGCAGCCGGTGCTGCCCTGGGCCCAGGTTGGCGGGGTCGAGGGCGGCCTGGCGCTCCAGGCGCAGCTGCAGCCCTTCAGAACGGCTTTTTGCGCGCAGCAGCAGCGGATAGGCCAGGCGCTCTCCGGCGAAGCCCGGAGGCGGATCGCTACCGGCGAGCTCCAGCCCCTGCAGATTGAAATGGGTGAGGTACAGGCTGAGCAAGAACAAGCCGAGCATCAGAAAGCTCAGCAGGATCGCTCCGTTGGCCCGCAACTGGATGCCAACCATCTGCAGCAGCGCCCCCCCGCCCAGCCACAGCCAGCCAAAGCGGGTCGGCACGATATAGAGGTTGCGCAGGCCCAGCCGCAGCGGGTCGCCGCGCTGGGCCCGGCCCAGCTCCCAGCCGCCGCCACCTCCTCCACCAGCACCGCCGCCGCCTCCTCCTCCACCGCCGCTACCGCTACCGCTACCGCTACCGCTACCGCTACCGCTACCGCTACCGCCGCGGCTACCTGCGGGCTGCGGCGCCATCAGCGCACCCCCTCCACATCCATGAGCAGCCGGCGGCTGAGCAGGCCGGGTTCGCCGCTGGTCTGGCCAGCATCGAGGCGGTGTTCGCAGACCGGAGCCAACACCGCCTGGAGGTCATCCGGGACCACGTGGTCGCGGCCCTCCAGCAGCGACCAGCCGCGGGCCGCCGCCAGCAGCCCCAGCCCAGCCCGGGGCGACAGCGGCAGGCCAACACGGCTGCGATCGCGGCTGCGATCGAGCAGATCCAGCAGGTAATCGAGCAGATCCGGGCTGACGTGCTGGCGGCTGGTGCGCCGCTGCAGCTCCACCAGGTCGGCGGGCTGCAGCAGACCCGGCAGGCTGTCGGGGGGCACGGCCTCCCCTCTTAGCAGCTGCAGCTCGGCCTGCCGCGCCGGGAAACCGAGGCTGAGCCGCATCAGGAACCGATCCAGCTGCGATTCCGGCAGGGGGGAGGTGCCCTCCTGGTCGAGGCCATTTTGGGTGGCGATCACCAGGAAGGGCTGCGGCAGCGGATGGCTGACGCCTTCGACGCTGACGCGGCCGGCCGCCATCGCCTCCAGCAAGGCGCTCTGGGTGCGGGGGCTGGCGCGGTTGATCTCATCAGCCAGCAGCACCTGGCTGAACAACGGCCCCGGCTGAAACTGAAAGCGCCCGGTGGCGGCGTCAAAGATGTTGACGCCGCTGAGATCGGCCGGCAGCAGATCGCTGGTAAAACTCACCCGCTTGAAGGCCAACGAGAAGCTGCGGGCGAGGGCTTCAGCCAAGGTGGTCTTGCCCACCCCGGGCAGATCCTCAATCAGCAGGTGACCGCGGGCCAGCAGGCAGGCCAGGGCGAGGCGCACCTGGGGTTCTTTGCCGAGCAGCACGCGGCCGATCGACGCCACCACCTGATGCAAATCGTCGATGGCCAAGGAATGAGGGCCAGCCATGGGCCGTGCGAGGCGCTGTTGCCCTCAGGATCGCGCCTGGGGCCGGCGGCGGAGGCACCCAGCCCCTGGATTCTCAGCGAAACCCCATCCCGCCAGGCCAGCGCCGGAGCGGCGCCATCGCTCCGCAGCGTTCGAGAAGGCCTGAACACCAGCCTGAACGAAGCTCGCCAGGCCCTCCCCCGCCCAGTCCAGGCTCAAACCAGCCGGGGCGAAGCGACCCGCGGTCGCCCCAACCCGCGGAGATCGCCGCCGGAGGTCGCTCCAAGCCGCCAACGGCAAGCGCCATGATCCGCGGGCACGCGCCACCGTCATGAGCCTCACCCCCTCGTTGATGCTGCCCCTAGGCACGCCCTTGCCCCTGGCCTTGCTGGAATCGGCCCTCGAGCCGGTGCGGGGCGGTCCGCTGTTGGGCGAGGCACTCTTGGGCGAGGCACTCTTGGGCGAGGCGCTGGAGCGCCGGCCGCTGCTGGTGCTGTTCATCTGCCCCCACTGCCCGTTCGTGAAGCACATCGAGCCGGAGCTGGGCCGGCTGGAACGCGACTTCGCCGATCAGCTGGCGATGCTGGCGATCTGCAGCAACAGCCCGCTGACCCACCCCCAGGACGGCCCAGCGGGCATGGCGGCCCAGGCCGAACGGCAGGGCTGGCGCTTTCCCTACCTGGCCGATCCCTCCCAGTCCGTGGCGAAAGCGTTGCAGGCGGCCTGCACCCCGGATCTCTTTCTGTTCGACGCCGCCCAAAGGTTGGTGTATCGCGGCCAGCTGGATGGCAGCCGCCCCGGCAATGCCGTGCCGCTGGACGGTCGCGATCTGCGCGCCGCGATCTCCGCCCTGCTGGCGGGCCAGCCGCTACCGGTGGACCAAACCGCCTCGATCGGCTGCAACATCAAATGGCATCCAGGCCAGGAACCGGCCTGGGCCCGCTGAGGGCCGAGCCCACGGCGGGATCCGCCCAGACCAGGAATCCCGCGGAGGCCGCCCGGGTACGGCCGCTGAACCGTTGCGGTGACTGCCGCCGCGGCGGCGAAGCCGCTTAAAGTCGCCGCCATGCAGATTCCCCCTTTCAGCCTCAGCGAGCAGCTCGAACAGCTCGGCGAGGATCTCGATCAGGCCGTGAACGGCGTTTTGCGCAGCGGTCAGTACATCGGGGGGGCCACGATCGCCGAGTTCGAGCAGGCGTTCGCCCAATCCTGCGGCGTTCCCCACGCCGTGGGCTGCAACAGCGGCACCGACGCCCTGATCCTTGCCCTGCGCGCTCTCAACATCGGCCCGGGCGATGAGGTGATCACCTCCTCCTTCAGTTTCTTCGCTACCGCCGAGGCGATTAGCGCCGTGGGCGCCACGCCCGTCTTCGTGGATGTGGAGGAAGACAGCTACCTGATCGATCCGGAGCGGATCGAAGCGGCGATCACCCCCGCCAGCCGCGCCCTGCTGCCGGTGCATCTTTTCGGCCGGCCGGCGGCGATGGAACGGATCAGCGCCATTGCCCGCGCCTACAACCTCCTCGTGATCGAAGATTGCGCCCAGGCGGCCGGGGCCCGCTGCGGGGGGCAATCGGTGGGCAGCTGGGGCGATGCTGGCTGCTTCAGCTTCTTCCCCACCAAAAACCTTGGCGCCGCCGGCGATGGTGGAGCGGTGACCTGCCGCGACCCGGCCCTGGCCCAGCGCTTACGCCAGCTGGCGGCCCACGGCATGCCGCGGCGGTATTTGCACACTGAGCTGGGGTACAACAGCCGCCTCGATGCCATTCAGGCGGCGGTGCTGAATGTGAAGCTGCCCCATCTGGAGCACTGGGTGGAGCAGCGCCGCGCCATCGCCAATCGCTACCGCCATGCCCTGGCCGACCTACCCGGCCTGCGCCTTCCGGGCGATAGCGACGAACATCACAGTTGGAATCAGTTCGTGGTGCGGGTGGCCGCCTGCCCCGTCTCCTCATCAGGATCCCGTGCCGCCGCCTGCGCTGGCCGTTGCACCCCCTCCGGCGACAGCGCCGACCATGGCCTGCCGGAGGCCTGTTGTCGCGACTGGTTCAAACAGCAGCTGCAAAACGCCGGCGTCACCACGATCATTTACTACCCGATCCCGATCCATCGCCAGCCGGCCTACGCCGGCCTGGGCTATGGGCCAGGCAGCCTGCCCGTGACCGAGCAACTCTGCGCCGAGGTGCTGAGCCTGCCGATCTTCCCCGAGCTGAGCACCGTCCAGCAGGATGCCGTGATCGAGGCGGTGACCGGGCTCGTGGCAGCCAGCGGGGCACCGCTTGCCGCCGCGGTGTGACCGGGATCTGGGTTCGCGCCAAGGGTCCCCGGCTGAGGGTCCCCGGCTGAATGTCAGAGCTGAGGGCCCCCGGCTGCGGGCCACGACTGCGGGCCACAGCTGAGGGGCACGCCTAAACGCCACAGCTGAGGACCACGGCTGAGGACCTTACTCGCTAACCCCGCGGCAGCTGGGCGTAAAGAGCCTTAAAGAGCGCCTGCTGCAGCTTATGGTCCACGATCGGCTCCGGATAGTCGCCCCGCTCCAGCGGCCCGAGGCGGCCGCTCACCAACGCCGCGTCGTCGCAGTGGGCCAGTTCCGGTAGCCAGCGGCGGATGTATGCGGCCTGGGGGTCGAACTTCTGGGTCTGGGTGGCGGGGTTGAAGATGCGCAAAGGTTTGGGATCCATGCCGCTGCTGGCGCTCCATTGCCAGCCGCCGTTGTTGGCCGCCAGGTCGCCATCCACCAGGTGGCGCATGAAGAAGCGCTCCCCCTCGCGCCAGTCAACGATCAGATCCTTGACGAGATAAGAGGCCACGATCATGCGGCAGCGGTTGTGCATCCAGCCGCTTTGCAGCAACTGGCGCATCGCCGCGTCGATGATCGGCACGCCGGTGCGGCCCTGCTGCCAGGCCTCCAGCCGCCGTGGGTCGTTCTCCCAGGGGAAGTGACGCCACTGGGGCCGGTAGGGGCCCTCGGCCAACTCCGGAAAGTTGTAGAGGGCCTGCTGGTAGAACTCGCGCCACGCCAGCTCCTGCTGCCACACCGCGATGCCGGCCGCGTCCTCGACGCCCCGGGCCTGGGACCGAGCCGCCTCGGCCGCCGCCCAGCACTGGCGTGGGCTGAGCGTGCCGAACTTGAGCGCCGCTGACAGCCCGGAGGTGCCGGCCAATGCCGGCAGGTTGCGGGCGTTGTCGTAGGCCAGCAAGGGGATCCCCGAGCCCGCCGCCAGCGGGCCGGAGCCATCGCAGAAGGCTTGTAGCCGCTGCTGCGCCGCCGCCTCACCAGGAAGGCAGGGGCAGAGCTCAACGCCAGCAAAGGCAAAGCCGAGTTCGGCGGCCGTAGGCACCGCTTCCAGCCGGGGCAAGGCCTGCCAGGCGGCACCTTGCGGGTCGGGCAGGGCATCGGGATCCTCATCCAGCAAGTCGCTCGGAGCCGCCACGGGATCGAGGCCACCGGCGCTCGCCAACCCCAACGGCTGGCGACGTTCAAGCTGGCCGCGCCAGTTGCGCAGGAACGGCCCATACACCCGGTAGGGCTCGCCGGCGCCGGTGCGGGCCGCCTCCGGTTCCACCAGCAGCTGATCCCAACCGGCCGCCACCCGCCGGCCTTCGGCCTTCAGGGCCGCCGCCACCCGCCGATCCCGCTCGCGCCCGAAGGGCTCCACATCGCGGTTCCAGGCCACGCCGACGGCGCCGAGGGCCAGGGCCAGGCGGGGCAGCAGCTGGGCCGGATCGCCGCGTAGCAGCACCAGCCGGCTGCCGGCCTGGCGCCAGCCCCGCTGCAATTCCCGCAGGCTCTCCAGCAGAAACCACACCCTGGCCGGCGCCAGGTCGGGGCCCTCAAGGATGGCGGGATCGAGCACGAACACGCCGGTGAGCGCGGGGGTGGCCGCCGCCGCCGTGGCCAGGCCCAGGTTGTCCGCCAGGCGCAGGTCGCGGCGATGCCAGAACAGCCAGCGATCAAGGGCCATGGAGCGGCAATGGAGACCGGGCCAGCATGGCGGAGGCTGGGAGGTGGGCTGACCGGCCGGATGAGGAGAGCGGCTGGCTGGCCCCCTGGGCTCATGGCCAGGCGGCCTGCAGAGCCCGGAGCCTCCAGAACGACTCCAGCGCCCATCAACTGCAGCGCCCAAGAACAAGGTTTTGGCGGCTGGAGCTTGGCGGGAAAGCAGCGGTGACGTGGGTGCTTTCTGGAAAAGTGGGTCTTCCCGAGCCAGGCGGAGAGGATCCGCCGCCAAGCCACCGCGATCGCCTCGCCCACACTCCTGAGATCAGCTGAGCGCCAGCAGCTGGCGCGCCCGGTACCAGGCGGAGAGGCTCTTGCCGTCCAGGTATTCGTCGCCGCTGGCCAGAAGCGTGTCGAGATGTTCGGGCTCCAGCAGCAGCACTTCCAGATCTTCGTCGTCGTCGCCGGCGGGGGGAGCCTCCAGGCGGGTGAGGTCGCGGGCCAGGAACAGGTGGATCACCTCATCGGAATAGCCCGGGCAGGGCAGCATCGCCCCGAGGGAATCCCAGCGGGAGGCGCGGTAGCCCGCCTCCTCCTGCAGCTCCCGCTCCATGGTGGTAAGCGGATCCTCGCCGTCGTCGAGGGTGCCGGCGGGGAACTCCAGCAGGCGGGTGGCCACGGCGAAGCGGTATTGGCGCAGGATCACAACGCGCCCGTCATCGAGCACCGGCACCGCCAGCGAGGCGCCGGGATGGCGAATGATCCCGAAGCTGGCCTCCAGGCCCATGGGCAGCTCCATCCGGTTGATCTCAAAGCGGATCTTGCGGGCGTCGAGGCTGGCCTCGGTGTGCAGCAGGCGGGAGGGCTCGGGCGGCGGCAATGGCGCCATGGGGCGGAGCGGGCGAATCGACCCAGCTTGGCGCCACCGGGGCGAACCGACCCCGCCACAAAAGAAAAACCCACGCTGAATGGGTTGGCGGCGACCGCGGGGCCAGGTTTCAGCCGATCAGTGGCGATGCTTAGCGGAGCAAGGCGGCGAGCTGGTCAGGCGAGCTGGTCAGCGGCCTCCCGACCCGCTGGGGTTGCCATGCCGGTTCGGGCTTCCAGCTCACCGGGTGGCGCAATGTGAAAGAGCCCCCATGGCCACCCGGGCTGAGCGCCCAAGCCAGCCAGGAGGCCGCAACGCGTTTTCGATGGATCTCGAGAGCGAAGCCCTAGGGGCTGGGCTCAGTAGCTGGCGACCTCAAGGTTGATCTCCGCCACCACCTCGGGGTGGAGCTTCACCTGCACCTTGTAGGAGCCGGTGCGATGGATTTCCGGCACCACGATGTGGCGGCGGTCGACCTCGCGCTTGGTGGCGGCCTCAATGGCCTCGGCCACATCACCGTTGGTGACGGTGCCGAACAACACGTCGTCGCCACCGGTTTGCTTCTTCACCGTGAAGCGACCGATCGTGTCGAGGGCGGTGCGGAAGGCCACCGCTTCGGCCCGCAGGGCGGCCTGGCGCTCGGCTTCCTTGGCGCGGCGATGCTCCACCTGGCGCAGCACGGCTGCGGTGACGGGCACGGCCTTGCCGCTGGGTACGAGGAAGTTGCGGGCATAGCCAGGGGCTACCTCCACCAGATCGCCGTGCTTGCCCAGGCTGAGGACATCTTCGCTGAGGACGACTTGTACGCGTTTAGCCATGGCTGACGAGACTCTGAAACCGGAGGTGGAGCGACCTTTGACACTACGTCACTGAGCGGTGGCGCTGCGCTCGGCTTGGCGCACGGCAGGATCGGCCAGCCGGGGCAGGCGCACGTTGGTGGCGAGGCCGAGGGCCCGCAACAGGCGGATGTGCTGCCAGGTGAGATCGATCTGGCCGCTGCCGAAGCCTTGGCGGGCCGAATGGGGGAAGGCGTGATGGTTGTTGTGCCAGCCCTCGCCAAAGGTGACGGCGGCCACCCAGGGGTTGTTGCGGGAGTTGTCGCCGCTGTCGTGGGAGGCATCACCCCAGGCGTGGGTGGCGGAGTTGACCAACCAGGTGCAGTGGTACACCAGCACGAGGCGCAAGGGGATACCCCAGAGCACGAGAGCCCAGCCGCCGGCACCGGTGACGCTGCCAATCCAGAAGAG
Source organism: Cyanobium sp. (assembly GCA_044234415.1). GTDB lineage: Bacteria > Cyanobacteriota > Cyanobacteriia > PCC-6307 > Cyanobiaceae > Cyanobium. Next base: position 1,999 of record JBIIIX010000029.1, on the reverse strand, counting down.
AAACAGCCCGAGCACGCCCTGCAAGGCCAGGAACCACTTGTTCAGCCAGCGGTAGTAGGGATCGGCGGCCAGGTCGCCGGTGAGACGGGGCACGGCGGCCATGGCGGGGATGGGTTCGAACATCCAACCCATGTGGGACCACCAGAAGCCCTTGTTGCTGTCGTGGTGATCAACATCCGTATCGGAGAACTTGTGGTGATGGCGATGCAGACCCACCCAATCGATCGGGCCGTGCTGGCAGCTGAGGGCGCCGCAGGTGGCGAAGAAGCGCTCCAGCCACTGGGGCAGGCGCAGGGCGCGATGGCTGAGCAGGCGGTGATAGCCGAGGGTGACGCCGAGGCAGGCGGTGAGCCAGTAGAGCACCAGCAGGGTGGCCACGGCCTCAAGGCTCCAGAAGCGCGGCAGCAAGGCCACGATGGCCAGCCCATGGATGGCGGCCATAAAGGCGAGAGTGCCCCAGCGGCGACCGCCGGGAACGCCCGGCTCAGGCTCGCCGCGGCGGGGGCGGAAGAGGGCCTCGGAGCGGCGCAGGGCCCGGTCGGCAGGGGAAATGGTGGCGGTCCGGCGGGTGTGCTGGGCGGCGGGGCCGCCGGAGCCGGCGAAGGGCGGACGGGAGAGGGTGCTGGCGGCCATTCGGGACCGACCTCGGATCAGAGCGCTACGATGATAGCAATACGAATCCCGATCACGGGCGATTTCGATCAGGAGCGCAATTGTGATGGCGGGCGGGGAGCGGCGGGGCTACCGGGACCGGCTGGCGGCCGGGCGGGTGGCGTTCGCGCACCTGATCCGGGTATGGCACGAGCGCAATGGCTGGTCCCACCGGGTGCTGCCGGCGCTGGCGGAAGCCCTCGACGCCGGCCGGGTGCATAACTCCCAGCTGTCGATGCTCCGCAACGGCAAGCTGGTGTCTCCGGGGCCGGAGGTGTTTCTGACCCTGGGCAGCATCAACCTCTGGCTGGCGGAGCAGCTCCCGAGCGGCCGCCTGGAGGCCGGCTCCGACGCCGCGGCCCAGCTTGACCTGGCGGAGGTTCCGGAGTTGGTGGAGGCCTTGCGCCAGTCGGCCCTGCCGATCGGCGACGCCAATGGCACGGTGCTGGGGCCTGGCGCCCTGCTGGAGGTGTTCGTAGGGATGATCCTGCCCCCACCGGCCTTTGATCTGCGCATCGAGGAGAGCGAAGCGGCGGACCTGAGCGCGGCCCTGGCGTTGCTGCTGACGGCTGGCCGGCCCTGGAGGCTGTGCCGCGAGCAGCTGATGGGGGCCTATCCGGTCAGCCGGCCGCAGCGGCGGGAACGCTTCGCGGAGGTGATGGCCGGCCAGCGCGACTACGGGGCGGCGGAGCTGGAGGCGGAATTGCAGGATCTGCGCCGCACCCTGGCGGCGCTGAGCGGCAGCGGCGACGACGCCCTGCCGCCGGAACGCTTTCTTGAGCTGCTGCGCCAACGGGCCCGGGCGCTGGGGGAGCCGGGCGCCGAGCCAGCGGCGGATCTGGCCGAGGCGATCCGGGCTCAACTCCTGAAGCTGCCCCAAGGGTGAGCGGCAGCTGAGGGATCCGGAAAACCGCTCAGCAACAACGCTGCTCAACAAGGGTTCTCAACAAGTGTTCTCAACGCCGGGCCTGCGCTCAAGCAAGGGGCGCCACTCAGAACGATCCGGAGCTACAACATGGGGCAGCTCAGGCGCTACACCATGGAGCCGCTCAGTCGCAGCGCCATGGCGCTGCGCTGATCGGGGGCGCTTGGTCGCCGATCGGGTTTGGGATCGGGGCAGCTCTGGGCAGTCGGGAAAATTGGTTGGGTTCCGTCTCCCCCCTGGTCGGGGCCTGACGCACTGGCGGAGCATCGGCTGAAGGACTGGGATATCCGGAGCATCGCTTCTGGATCCGGGGCTGGCGATCAACTGGCGTTCAACAAAGGCGACTCACCACCCAAGAAAGGGGCGGGCGAGCACCAAGAATCTGAGGAATCAAGGCTGAGCCCCCCCATCCGCAGACGCAGC
>JBIIIX010000028.1:0-17446 GCA_044234415.1 Cyanobium sp. | reverse complement strand
GTTCAGCCCATGCGAGGCAGTGGCCCAGCCCGTTGGACGAGGGAGGCGCTCCAGCCATGGGAGCGGCGCGAGTGCCCGAGGCCTCAGGCGTCCGGTTGGGCCGGTGCCGTCTCTGGCGGTGAGGGGCGGCCGGACCCTCAGTTAGGCCCGAGCCACTTCTGGCCATTGAGGCGCTGCACCAGCCGCGACACGAGCAGGGCCAGGCTGGTTTTGCGTTCATCAATCAGAAACGACTCCAGCAGGCTGGGGGGACCCTCGCCTTCCGCCAGAGCCACCGTCTTGGCGGCGTTGATGTCCTTGGCGCTGAAGCAGAGCCAGAAGCGGCGCTCGCCGGGCAGACTGCCGCGCACCATCCAGCAAGGGCTGCCGACCACCGGCATCGCCCCCTCCACCACTTCAAGGGCTGGGGCGGGGCCGCCGTAAGCCTGCACCTCCTTGCTGAGCGCCGGCAGCAAGAGCTGGGGCAGGAACTGCTCGAACGGGGTGTCCTCCGGCGCCGGGGGCTTGGCCTTGGCAGCCGCCGGGGCCTTGGCGGACGCCGAGGTCTCAGCCGCGGCATTGGAGGGGGTGGGTGCGGGGGCTGCGCTGTCGGTCACCAGGCCTCAACATCCAAACGTGTGGCAGGACTTTAGGCAGCAGCTCCCGAGGATGGCCCCATCTCAGGGCCAAGATTGCTGGGGAGGGCGGGCGATCACGCTGGACCCGCGGCCCCAGCCCGCAGCGCCAGCGAAGAGCGCCAGCGAAGAGCGCCTTCGCGGTCCCACCAAACGGTCATGGGCCGTGACGGCAATCCCGTGCCGGAGGCACTGCCCAAGGCCAACGCAGCCTGCTGGGGCGGTTCCGCAAAGGGGGCCAAAGGCGGGACCGGGTCGCCCCGCTGAAGCTGCCTGGAGCGGCGCCGCGGAGCTTGCCGGCTGATTCAGACCTCGCATCCGCCAGCCATGGGCCCAGCCGGGGATTCGGTTCGGCAGCTCGGACCGGTCTGTGGCTGCGGCTACCAGTCGTCCTGAGGGGGGGCGCCCCAGTCCTCGCCAGCCGCGGCGGGCGGTGCGGCTGGTGCCGGTTGGCGCCGCGCTGGAGCCTCGACGGCGGCGGTCCGGGATCGACCAGCATGGGCACCGGCTTGGCCCTTGGACCCGACGGGCTGAGCTGGTCGCTGGATCACCCGGAACGGCACGGCCACTGTGGGGGCCGGCTCTCCCTCGGAGCGGCTCGGGCCGGCCGAAAAGCCATTCGGCTCGCTCCACGGGGCAGCCCGCGCCGCCGGGGCGGGGGGCGACTCGGCCTGTCGCCCAGGGTCCCGCTCCCGTTCCCGCCCGCGGCCGTCGCCGCCGCTGGGCCAGGCCGCGACAGGGTCGGGCCGCCGCCGTTCGCTCCATGACAACCGTCCGGCCTGCCCGAGGGATAGCCCCACGGCGGCGGCGCTGACCAGGCCTCCTCCTGAGGCGGCCAGCGCCAGCCAGGCCCCTAGGGGTAGGGGGGGCGAGCGCCAGATCAGCAGCCTTAGCGACAGCCGCGGCGCTGGGTTGACGGCCGCGAGCACGAAAACCGCCAGCAGCGGCGCCAGCAGGGGAACCAGCAGCAGGCGCCGCGCTGGGGTCATGGCTGCGGAGGCCTGGCCTGAGCCGTGGCCTGGGGGCCCTGCCAACGGCGCAGGTCACCCACTTGAAGGCCGAGGGCATCCAGCACGCGGATCACCAGAAAATCCACCATCTCCTCCAGGCTGCTGGGCTGTTGGTACCAGGCCGGCACCGGCGGGGCGATGCGCGCGCCCGCCTCCGCCAGGGCCGTGAGGTTGCGCAGGTGGATGAGGTTCCAGGGCAGTTCCCGTGGCGCGATCACCAGGGGCCGGCCCTCCTTGAGGTGCACATCCGCGGCGCGCTCGATCAGATCGGTGGCCACGCCCGCGGCGATGCGACCCACACAGCCCATGCTGGCCGGCAGGATGACCATGCCACGGGTGAGATGGCTGCCGCTGGCGATCGCCGCCGCCTGGTCATCCCAGCGGTGGCAGCGCAGCCGGCCGCTGCTGCAGCCGCTGCGCTGCCGCCAAAAGGCCTCTTGGTCAGTGGGATCGAGCGGCACGCGGATGCCGAGTTCGGCCTGCCAGACGCGCAAGGCGCCGCGGCTGGTGACCAGCTCCACGGGTAGATCGGCCTCCAACAACAACCGCACGGCCCGTTCCGCCAACGGCTGGCCGGAGGCCCCGGAGACGCCAAGCACCACCGGCCGCTCGATCGGCGTCATGGTCGCGCTCAGAACGCCCCATCCAGAGTGTCGTCATCTTCGCTGTCCGCCGCGAAGGGATCGCTCCCGGCAGCGTCAAGTCGTTCGGCGACTGGGGGTCCCCCGGCAACGCTGGCGTCGGCTGCGGCGGCGTCCTCGTCAGCGTCGTCGTCGTCGGAGTCAGCGGCGGCGAGGTCCTCCGGACTCAGCTCCGGTTGGATGACGGCCAGATCGATCTGATGGCGCAGCGCGTCCACTTTCAGAATCTCCACATCCACCGGGTCGCCGAGCAGGTAGGTGCGACGGAACTTGCGGCCCACCAGCCGGTTCTGGCGCGATCGGTACTCGTACCAGTCGTCCTTGAGTGAGCTGACATGCACCAGTCCTTCCACCTGGGAGGGAGGCACCTCCACGAAGAAGCCATAGCTCTGGATGCCGCTGATCTGACCCCGCACCACCTGCCCCACCAGCGATTCGCCGAAGCGGGCCTGGGCCATCGCCAGGGCGTCGGCTTGCAGATCTTGCTGGAAGCGGCGCCGCCCGTTGAGGCGCTGCACCAAGCCGCGCTGCAGGGGTGCTTCCAGGGCGCTGGTCAAGGAAGGGGCGAACAGGGGCCAGTCGATGGCGCCATGGCAGCTGTCGCTGGCCAGCTCCACACAGGTCTTGTGGCGCACCGTGGGGCGGTCCTTCCCCTCCGACAGCAGGGTGACCAACAGGTGCTGATTCCAGAGATCGGCGGCATGGAGCGTTGGCAGGCACCAGGGTGCGAAAGCGAGGATCTCCTCGCTCGCGGCGTTGTGGCTGGCCTCGCCGGTTTCGCCGCTGATGGCATGCACGCCGGGTTCGGTGCTGAGCTGCACCGGTGCCAGGCTGTCCTGCAACAGCTGCTGCAAAACCCGCGAGCGATCGCTGCGGCCAAAGGCGGCCGCCAGGTCAGCGGCGCTGGCGTTGCCCTCGCTGCCGAGCTCGAGGGGAATCTCCAGGGCCAGGGCGGTCCTGGCCACATCATTGATCTCCGCCGGATCCGGCAACGGGTTGAGGGCGTAGATCCCGGGTAGACGCAAGGCCGCCAGATGGCGACCGAGGGCGCGGTGGGCCAGCAACACCGCCTCCCGCAACAGGGCGCTGGGATGGTCGTCTGGCAGCTGCACCAACCAGCCGCGGACGCTGTCATCAGGCGCGGGAACGCGCAGGTCGGCGAGGCTCTCCAGCTCGGGCATCGGCAGGTTGAGATCGAGCGAGCCGGTCGCCAGGCGGCGTTGACGCAGGATCCCGGTGAGGCCGATCAGCTGCTCCAGCAGCGGCAGCTGATCCTTGAAGGGCTTGAGGGAAGCGGGAAGGGTGCGCGCCTTGGGTTTGCGCTCGGCCAGGGCTGTCAGGCTCTCGGTTGTGACGATCGCCAGCGGTTTGATCTCGCTGAGGCAGAAGCGGTAATGGAGTAGGCCGCCCGCCGCGTCGAGGTCGAGGGCGACCGAAACCGCCGCCTCGCGGCGGCCGGGCTGGAAGGTGGTGGTTTTGGCCAAGCTGGAGGGCAGCAGCTGGAGCCAGCGGCGCCCGACACAGAGGGCCTCGCCCTGGTCCTGAATCCAGGCCTCGAGGGCTTGGCCGAAGCCGATGCGCTCACTCACCGCCGGGGCGTGCACCCAAAGGCGCCAACCCTCCTCCCGCGGCTCCAGGGAAAGAGCCGGCAGAGCCGGCGCTTCAGGGCTGCTCCAGGGGGCGAACAGCAGGGCCGGCAGGGCGCAGAGATCCTGGCGGGATGGCTGGGGCGCCCGCGCTGTGGAGCGCGGCGGGGCCGGCCTGTCGTGCAGCCGGTGCTTGGTCAGCAGCAGATCGAGGTCCGCCGCCTCGCCACCCTGCACCGAGAGGCTGCGAGCCACATGCCCCTGGGGGGCGAACTGGGCCACGGGGAACCGGTCGACCCGCACCTCGACGACGGAGTCGGCCGCCGTTTCCAAATAGGAGGCGTCGCTTGCCGGCAACTCCACGGCGGTGAGCAGGCGATCGTCAAGGGGCACCGCCAGCAGGCGTCCGTCCTGCCGCTCGAGCTGCGCCAACAGGCTGGGGGTGCTTCGCTCCAGGATGCATTGCACCCCTCCTTCGGGTGAGCGGCGACGCCCCCCTTCCCGGGTTAGGCGCACCAGCACGCGATCGCCGTTCCAGGCGTGATTGAGCTGGTGCTCGCGAATGTAGATGTCCTCACCGCCATCGTCCCGCAGGGCGAAGCAGAACCCCTTGCTGGAGCAGCGCAGCCGAGCCGGGATCAGCTCAGGGGTTTCGCGGCGGCGCAGTCCGTCCGTGTCGCTCTCGATCAACTCGAGCCGCATCAGGGCCTCAAGGCCGATGCGCAGCTGCTCGCACTCGCCCTCACCGCTGAGGCCGAAGGCTTTTTCGAGGCTGGCTTGGGGCACGCTCCCGTCGCATGAGAGCTGGTCGAGCAGGGCGGCGACCGTGAACTTCATCGGGAAACGGGAGCGCGGAGGAATCGGATGGGGGAGGAGGAGCGAGGCGAGGCCCACGGCCGGGGCTTCAGACGCACCGCCCGCTATGTAGACCCTGAACGAGGTGGAGGCCATCCCACCAGCGGGGGCTACAGCGGAGCATGGCTGGGATCAGCGGGCGAGGGTCAGCGAGGAGCTGGCTCCCACGGCCCGGCACCACGGGCCCAGGCGAGATGCCGGGAGGACAGTGGCGGGGAACCGCTGATGAAGCGGTCCCATGGCTAAGGCTCGACCACCCCCCTTGGGTCGAGCTCCGCCATGGGTTGGTTCGCTGGCTCCGCGGCATTGGAGTCGCTGAGAGCAGGGAGTAATGCCGAGCCAAATGGATGGACGCAGCCGGGACGGCAGGGCAGGTACGGCAGGAATGCTTGAGCCGTTAGCCAAGCCAGTGCACTTTAAGGAGTGGAGGGCCCCCTGTCCTGGTTGGCGCTCTCCTCGGTGCCGTCGGCGGCAGCCTGCCCCCGCGACGCCAGGATCAGGCGCATGCCGATGATCAGGAAGCCCCCGGCGGCCGCCAGCTCCAGGGCGTTGGTGGGAATCAGGCTCGACAGAGATCCGCCCGCCGCCGCACCCACCAGGCTGGCCAGCACCAACGCCGCGGCACTGCCGGCGAATACCGCCCCAGGGCGGTTGCTGGTGCCGCTGATGCTGACGATCGCCAGCTGGGTCTTGTCGCCCAGTTCCGCCAGGAAGACGGTCACAAACGTGGAGGCGAGCAGCGCCAGGGTGGTGGACATCCGATGCGGGCGAGGGCGGGACGGAAGGAACGAGGCGGTGGCTGGGCGCTTGAGCGCGATTTCAGGCTGGAGGTAGGGGCAGGGGGGCGAGATGGATCACCGCCTGGCGACCGAGCCACAACCCCAAGGCCACCATCAGCACGCCGGCGGCCCGCTCCAGTTGCTGGGGCGGCACGAGCCGCGCCAACCAGCGCCCAAGCAACACCCCCACCAAGCTGGAGGCCACCAGCGCCAGAGAGGCGCCGACGAACACGATCAAGGGGCGCCCCGATTCGGCCGACAGCAACAGCGCCGCCAGCTGGGTTTTGTCCCCAAGTTCCGCCAGGAATACGGTGGTGGCTGTGCTGAAAAAAACGGCTCCCCAGGACGATGCCTGGTTGGCGGCGTCAGCGTCGCCACGGGTGCCTGGGGGTTCGGGCGAGCTGGTCATGGCTGGCGGCGCAGGGCCCGCAGGAAGCGCCGCATCACCCTGCCACGGCCGCCACACTCGCCGCGGATCTGCTGCTTGCAACAAGCGATCGCCAGGCTGTCGACGCTCTCCGCCGCGGCGCCGAACAGCTGCATCAGATTGCTGACGCGACAGAAATCGGGGCGTTCCGCGTAGATACGGCAGCGGCGGCGTCCGGTGTCGAAGTGGAGGCACCAGCCATCGGGTCCCACCATCGCCAAATAGGTGGCCCGCTGGCGGGAATCCAGCGCCTCCAGGGCCTCCGGCCGCAGGGCCGGGTCGAGGCGGCAGCAGCAGCCGCAATGACTGATGCAGCTCCAGCGGTCGTGGTCTTTCATTCCGTCACAGCGTTCGGCCCGGATGGGAGCTGGTGCCAGACACCCATTTAAGGTGCGCCTTGCTCGACCTCCCCACCGTCCTCGCCATGGGCATCGATTTTCATCTGATCGCCAATTTCGGCGCCCTGGCCCTGATCACCTTGGCGGGCCCGGCCGTGATCTTCATCCTCTTTTTCCGCCGCGGCGCTCTCTGAACGACCCCGGCAGCCCCAGTGCCAGCCGGCGTTGAATCCTGGGCGCCCAGTCCAATGGCGCCCCGTCCGATGGCGCCCCGTCCGATGGCGCCCCGTCCGATGGCGCCCGGCCAAACCGCCTCCGCCGTGTTCAGACCGCAGAGCCCACGGTCGCGGCGGCCCACGCGGCGGCCAACGGTCGCTTCGGCCCACGGTCGCGGCGGTCCTGTTTAGGCCGCCACTCGCCCCCCGCCACTCGCCCCATGGAACGAAGGCGAGAGCCCTTGCGCTGGGCCAAGCATCCGTTGGGCGCCCGCGGCAATCGCCTCGCTGTTCAGCCGGTCAGGCCCAGGGCGGTTGCCGCATCCCGAACCAGCCCTGCCACGTAGGGGTGCACGTCGTGATCCTGGCAATGGGGATCGGCCTCGATCTCCTCGCCAGCTCCATTGCGGATCACCACCATTTGGCGCTCCCAGCGGCAGTGGTAGGTGCGGTCACGGCGGCGCAGCACCACATGGGTGCCGCCGCTGGCCCGTAGTGCCGCCACCTCCAGCTGCAGACGCTCCTGCCCCTGCCAGCGGTTCAGCCGCAGCTTGAAGGCCACATCCACCGCACCGCTCCAGCTGGGGGAGCCCTCCCAGCGCCAAGCCACCGCCCGCAGACAGGCTCCGTCCTGCTCCAGCTCCAGCTGCAGGTGGCCGCCGCGCAGCAGGCGGCACTCCCGCACCCAACACGCTCGGCTCCAGAACAGGGGGGCGGGATGGCCGATGCCGAAGGGCTCCAGCCGCCGCAGCGCTTCCCAAAACTCCCGATCGATGCGGGAAAGCGGCAGATGGGCTTCAGGTTCCACAACCGGGCCGCCGCCCTCCGCCCCGAGCCAGCTCAGGCTGAGGGCATTGAGGCGCTCATGCAGGCTCGCGAGCTGGTCAGCGCGCACGCTGAAGCCCCCAGCGGCGGGATGGCCGCCGTGGCGCTCCAGCAGGTCGGCGCAGGCCTGCAGGGCCTGATCCACGGCGAACCCCCGCGGCGCCCGCACGGAGGCCCGCAGTCGCCCCTGACCTTCGGCTGCCAGCAGCGCCACGGGCCGGGCGAACCGCTCCACCAGCCTTGAGGCCACAATGCCGATCACGCCGTGGTGCCAGTGGCTCTGGGCCAACAGGAGGAACGGCTGCCGCTCCGGACCATCGGCCTCCAGCAGGGCCAGGGCTTCGGCTTCAATCGCGGCGCACAGCTGACGGCGCTGGCGATTGAGATCCTCGCAGCGGCGCGCCAGTTGCAGGGCGCGATCCGCTGCGTCGCTCGTCAGCAGCTCCACCACCAGCAGGGGATCCCCCAGCCGCCCCACGGCATTGATGCGGGGTGCCAGTTGGAAACCCACCGCTTCGGCATCGAGATCCCGGTCCTCCAGTCCCGCCAACTGCTGCAGGGCCTTCAAGCCCGCCAGCCGGGTCCGCGCCAGTCGCGGCAAGCCGTCCAGCAGCCAGCGGCGGTTGACGCCGGTCAGTGGAGCCATGTCGGCGATGGTGCCGATGCAGAACAGGTCCAGGCCGATCGCCAGCACGTCCGGGCGGTTCAGCGCCCTGCAGAGCGCGGCGGCCAGCACGTAGGCCAATCCCACCCCCGCCAGACCGCGATAGGGCGATCCCTCCGGCGTGCGGGCGGGATGCAGCAAGGCCAGATGGGGCGGCAGCTGGGGAGGCAAGCTGTGGTGGTCGGTGAGGATCACCGCCACGTTGAGCGCTGCGGCCCTCTGCAAGGCCTCCGTTGCCGCCACGCCGTTGTCCACAGTGATCAGCAGCCCGATGCCGCTGGCCGCTAGGCGCTCCACCATGGCCACATTCAGCCCGTAGCCGTCCTCCATGCGGCTGGGGATCGCGGGCTCGGGCCTGGCCCCCAACTGCCGCAACACCCCCATCAGCAGGGCCGTGCTTGTCATGCCATCGGCGTCGTAATCGCCGCAGATCGCCAGCCGCTCGCCATCGCGGCAGGCCCGCTCCAGACGGCCGCTGGCCCGCTGCAGGTCAGCGAAGTGCGCCTGCGCTGGCGGTGCTTCTGGCGGCTCCAGGAGCTCAGCCAGGGCTGCTGGATCAGCGAGACCGCGCCGTTGCAGCACCGCCAGCAGCTCCAGCGGGAACGCCTTCGGCACCCCAGGGGCCTGGGCGGGCGGCTCGCTGGCGGGGACGGGAAGGGGAGAGGGCAATCTCCAGCGCTGCTCAATCGAGGCGATGGACACGGCCGGATCCAGGTGCTGTCGCATTGTGGGGCGCCGCGGCGGCAGCGGCAGCCGTCGTTTCACGGCATCGCGTTGTTTCATGGCATCGCGTTGCTCGCCATGCCGTGACCCGCTGCCTCAGCGCCCTGCTTTGGGATGTGGATGGCACCCTCGCTGAGACCGAGCTGGAGGGTCACCGCCGGGCTTTCAACCGGGCCTTCGCCAGCCACGACCTGCCCTGGCGCTGGGATGCCACCACTTATCTGAAGCTGTTGACGATCAGCGGCGGACGGGAGCGCCTGGCGGCGTTCCTCACGCAAGCCGAGGGGATGGCTCCGCTGCCAGCACGCCTCGATGCCCTAGTCGAGGCCAAACAGACCCATTACGCCACCCTGGTGGCGGCTGGGGAGCTGGGCCTGCGCCCCGGCGTGGCCCGGCTGATCTTGGAGGCCCGCGATGCCGGCCTCAGCCAGGCGATCGTGACGACCAGCTCGCGCCGGGCGGTGGAGGCGCTGGCCAGCGGCGTGCTGGCGGAGTTGCGCCAGGCCTTCAGTTTTTGGATCTGCGGCGAGGACGTGACCGCCAAGAAACCTCACCCCCAGGCCTATCGGTTGGCCTTGGCGCGTCTCGGCTGCGCCGCCGACGCGGTGCTGGCGGTTGAGGATTCAGTGAACGGCCTGGCGGCGGCCAGCGCCGCGGGGCTGGGATGCCTCGTGAGCCTCAGCCAAGCCTCCGCCCTGGAGCCTCTGGCGCAATTTGCCGCGGCCCGAGCGGTGGTGGATAGCCTCGGCGACAGCCAGCGCCGGCTCACGGTGCTTCAGGGGCCCAGCTGCCCCGCTGGCCAGGTGAGCCTGGAGTGGCTGACGACCTTGCTGAAGCGGTGATCCCATCGCTGCGCCAGTGCCAGTGCCGCTGCGCCAGTGCCATTGCCAGTGCCATTGCTAGTGCGATCGCTAGTGCCAGTGCCACCGGTAAGCGATCGCGACCCGATCAGCGACAGGCGCAGCGGGGCTGTTTGGGATGCACTCGACAGCTCATGCGGCCGTCGGGGGTTCCTGCCGAGCCGAGGCTCCTTGCCGGCAAGGCGACCCCCGCTTGGGCGGAGCTGGAGCGCTGGCTTGACCGATGCGTGGAAGCCGGTTCTGATGCAAGGGTGAACCGCGCTACCGCCAGGACCTTCTGGAGCCGAATGCCGCCATGAGCTCACCACCACCCCAATCGACCCGCTTCGAGGCCGCGGTGGAGGGTTTGGGCCGCGCGCTTGGAGCCCAAGTGCGGAGCAGCTGGCGCGGGGCCAGCTTGGCGATGTTGGGCCTGTTGGTGGGTTTCTGGCTCGGACAAAACCTCACTTCACCCTGGCTTTTGGCGGCTCCAGGCGGCAGACCGGGGGCCGTGCTGCTGATGCTGCTGCTGGTCGAGGTGGGCATCCGGTTGCGCTCGCGCTGGCTCAAAGGCGAACCCGGTCTTGGCTGGGTGCTGGCCGACAATCTGCGCATCGGGGCCACCTATGCCGTGGTGCTCGAAGCGTTCAAGCTCGGCTCTTGAGTTCAGCTGCCAGGTGTGACATGGGGGAGTGCCACGCGGCGCACGGACCAACGCTGCCTCTCCAATGCAAGGCAAACACCACCTTTTCGATCGAGGCGTCTTCGATAGGAGCATCGCCAAGGCTGAGCCCAGAGAGCCTGAAGCCCAGCGATGCCTGAAGCCCAGCCACGCCTGTGGGTCCAGCCATGCCTGAAGGTGCAGATCGCGAGGAAGAGGACCTCAGCCCTCCTCCTCGGCGCCCTCTTCGCCGGTGGGATACACGAAACCTTGGGCGCGGCCACTCAGCACCGCCTTACCCAGCGACAGGGCCCGCTGGGCGGCATCACCCGCCTTGGCCTTCCAGTGGGCATGGCGCTGATTGCGCTTGCCTTTTGATGTTTTCTTCTTGGGAACCGCCATCTCGGCTGAGCAACGTCAAGCGATCATCCATCCTCTGTCGCCGATCCACCCTTCGTCAAATCGCTAAGCTGCCTGGATCGGACCAGCGGTGTGAGCAGCTTCCCCAGACCGAACAGCCCAACGGCCCTTGGCGTGGCCCCAAGCGACATGCTGGCTCAAGCTGGCCAGTCGCGCCAAGGAGCATCGGGCACCAATCAGCTCGGCCCTGATGGAACGGCCGCACCCAGTGCATCCTCTTCGGCGGCGCGGGGTGCGGCTAAGGACGTGGTCCAGCGCACCGATGCCGGCCCATCGATCCGCTCGGCGATCTCCGCCAAGCAGTCCCCAGGCCAGGACGCCCCAGGGCTACGGGGCTGGAGCCTGGGGGGTCAGGCGGACGACCTCAGCTACAGCCAACTGCTGCAGGCGATCCGCGATGGCAAGGTTGCTGAGCTGGAGTTCTCACCACGCCAGGGCTTTGTGGATGTGGCCCTGAAGAGCGGGAACCGCACTCAGGTCACCGTGTTCCGGGACTCGAACCAGCTCCTGCTCAACACGGCCCAGCAGGCCGAAGTGCCGCTGACCGTGCGCGACGAACGCCGGGATGAGGCGATGGCCTCCCTGTTTTCGAACGTGGCCCTCGTGTTGCTGGTGGTGCTTGCCCTAGGCCTGCTGGTTCGACGTTCCGCCCAGGTCACCAACAAGGCCATGGGCTTTGGCCGCAGCCAGCCCCGCATGCAACCGGAGGGCACCGTGTCGGTGAGATTTGAGGATGTGGCGGGCATCGGCGAGGCGAAGGAGGAGCTGCAGGAGGTCGTCACCTTCCTCAAGACCCCGGAGCGCTTCACCACCATTGGCGCCAAGATCCCGAAGGGGGTGTTGCTGGTCGGTCCCCCCGGGACTGGCAAGACCCTGCTCGCCCGGGCGATTGCCGGCGAGGCGGGGGTGCCATTTTTCTCGATGGCGGCGTCAGAGTTTGTGGAGCTGTTTGTGGGCGTTGGCGCCAGCCGCGTGCGCGACTTGTTCCGCAAGGCCAAGTCGAAGGCTCCCTGCATCATCTTCATCGATGAGATTGATGCGGTGGGGCGTCAGCGTGGGGCTGGCATCGGCGGCGGTAACGATGAACGGGAGCAGACCCTGAACCAACTGCTCACTGAGATGGATGGCTTCGAAGAAAACTCCGGCGTGATCCTGTTGGCGGCCACCAACCGCCCGGATGTGCTGGATTCAGCCCTGATGCGGCCAGGGCGATTTGATCGCCGCATCATCGTGGACCTGCCGGACCGCAAAGGCCGGGAGCAGATCCTGGCCGTGCATGCCCGCTCCAGGCCCCTCGATGCCAGCGTGTCGCTGAGCGACTGGGCGTCGCGCACACCGGGCTTCGCGGGAGCCGATCTGGCCAACTTGCTCAATGAGGCCGCCATCCTCACCGCCCGCCGCAACCAGACCACGATCGACGACAACGCGATCAACGATTCCCTGGAACGCATCACCATGGGACTGACCGCCGCCCCCCTTCAGGACAGCGCCAAGAAACGCCTGATCGCTTACCACGAGGTGGGCCATGCCCTGCTCACCACCCTGCTGCCCAACGCCGATCGCCTCGATAAGGTCACGCTGCTGCCACGGGCCGGCGGAATCGGCGGCTTTGCCCGCACCATGCCCGATGAGGATGTGCTGGATTCTGGCTTGATCAGTCGTGCCTACCTGCGCGATCGGCTCGTGTTTATCCTCGGCGGAAGGGCTGCCGAAATCGTCGTGTTCGGCCCTAGCGAAGTAACCCAAGGAGCGAGTTCCGACTTGCAGCAGGTGAGCCGTATCTGCCGCGAGATGGTCACGCGCTACGGCTTCTCGAAGCTGGGCCCTCTGGCCTTGGATGAAGCCGACGGAGAAGTGTTCCTTGGGGCTGATTGGTTACGTCCCAAAAAACATTATTCGGACAAAACGGGTGACCTCATCGACCACAACGTGCGTCGCTTGGCCAAGCGGGCCCTGCGACTCGCGGTCGAGACCCTCGAAGCGCGCCGCGAACTGCTCGACATCCTGGTGGATCGGCTGATCGCCGAAGAAACCATCAACGGCGAAACCTTCAGATCCATGGTTTCGGCCTGGGAATCGGCTCATCCAACCCTTCCCACCCCCATCTGGACGACGGAGGATGAGCAGAGCGAGGAGCCCAGCCCAGCAGAACCCGTCTCAACCCATCGGCTCTCAGGCGGGCTTCAGCCCGCTGGAGAAACGAATGTCGAGGCTGCGAAGGTGGGTGTGTAGGCCGGCGTCCTGAATCGGCAGCAATCGGGCCGGTTGCTCGGTGGGATTGACATGGGCATGCCAGAGGCCGGGTGGGGTGATGAAGGCTCCTCCCGGTTCCCATTCCACGCGCTGTGGAAGGCGAATGCTGCCGTCTTCCGCCAGCTCGCTGCCCACCAGGGTGTGACAGCCGGGCGGGCAATCGATGATCAGATCCAGCGCCACGGACTGATGGCGATGGGGCGCTTGCACGGCGCCGCCTGGCACCACCCCGAGCATCGCCCAGAGCGTGTGGGTCACCGTGCGGCTGGTGGGGAAAGCGGCGTGACCAAGCAGGATGCTCAGCCGGTTGCCGCGCTTGGCCGCCGGATCCGCAAGCAAGCCGGCCAAAGCATCATCTAACTGCCGGGCGGGGTAGTGGCTTGCACTGAAGCGGGGCTGCTGTGGCGCCACGCCCAAATAGCTCAACAAGGGGCCGTCATGAACCCAGTAGAGAGTGGCCGAAGCGTCCGTTTCAAGGCGGAGCGGCTCACCAGCGGGAAGCACAAACAAATCCCCCTGGTCCCAGGCAAGGCTGAGCCGGGCCTGATCAGAGCCTGCGGGACGGCTCAAGTGCCCGGTTCCGGAGAGCACGTAAAACAGGGAACTCGTGGCCTTCGCCGCCACCAGCAGGGGCTCCCCAGCCACGAGCCGCAGAAAATGAGCCGCTAGCGCGGGGCTGGTGGCCGGACCGGCGCAACCGAGTTCCGAGCTCAGATCGAGGGGAATGATGGCGCTAGGACCATGGCCGTAGAGGCTGGCAGACCAGCTGCGCAGCGGGATCGGTTCAGTGAGGCCATGGCGCACCGGGTTTGCCGCTTCGGCGTAGCTGAAGATGCGGGTTTGGGAATGCCAGTCGTGGGATGAAGGGTCGCTTGTTGCCGGGACGAGGGGAGTGGCGGCGAACGGAGCGTCAGCATCAACGGCCGGTTGCCGGCCAAGCACAACGGGGCCTTCAGGTTGATCCATAGCCACTCGACGGGCCGATCAGTCTAGGCAGCTCAACGGCGATCAAGGGGCCTCAGCCGCCCGCCACGGCCGGAACGATCGACACCTCGTCGCCATCTTTCAGGTTTGTGTTCTGGTTGTCCAGGAAGCGAATATCTTCGCCGTTCACATAGACATTGATAAAGCGACGTAGGGTGCCTTTCGTGTCACAAATCCGATCCAGGATGCCAGGGAATCGCTGCTCAAGTGACTGGAGCAGCTCGTTGATGCTGGCGGCTTCCAGCTCAACGCTGCTTTCGCTCGCTGTGAATTTCTGCAGGGGTGTTGGAATCAGAAGTTGAACACTCATCGAACAAGCTGGGAGTTGGAAAAAAGGACGCGGAGGGAAGCGGGCAATGGCCAGGACGCCCTGAGCTGGGGCTGGATCCGATCGATGCCTCGCCTCAGGCCGTTGTGCCAGGGGCAGCCTGCCGATGCTGGGCCTGGGCTCGCTCCCAGGCCGCTTTGAAGCTATCGAGCTGGGCTTCGATCAGCAGGGGCTCGCCGATGGAGCCAGCCACCGCCTCGGTGGTCTTGAGGCCATTGCCGGTGATGTAGGCCACGGTGGTTTCGCCGGGATCGATGCGGCCCTGCTCCACCAGCTTCTTCAGCACCGCAATGGTGGTGCCGCCAGCGGTTTCGGTGAAGACCCCCTCGGTTTCGGCCAGCAGCTTGATGCCCTCAATGATCTCTTGATCGCTGACGGCGGCGATTTGGCCACCGGTGGCCCGGGCAATATCGATGGCATAGGGGCCGTCGGCGGGATTGCCAATGGCGATCGATTTGGCGATGGTGTGGGGCTTCACCGGGGTGATGAAGTCGCGGCCGGCCTCGAAGGCCTGGGCGATCGGCGAGCAGCCTTCAGCCTGGGCGCCGCTGAAGCGCACGGGCTTTTCCTCCACGAGCCCCACCTTGATGAACTCATCAAAACCCTTGCGGATCTTGGTGAACAGGGAACCCGAGGCGAGGGGCGCAACGATGTGATCGGGGAGTTGCCAACCGAGCTGTTCGATGACCTCATAGCCAAGGGTCTTGGAACCTTCCGAGTAATACGGACGCAGGTTGATGTTTACAAATCCCCAGCCGTAGGTGTTGGCTACTTCAGAACAGAGGCGATTCACCTGGTCGTAGTTGCCATGCACCGCCATCAGGGTGGGGTTGTAGATCAGCGTGCCCAGAACCTTGCCCAGCTCCAGATCGCTGGGGATGAAGACGCAACACTCCAGGCCAGCATGGGCCGCGATCGCGGCGGTGGAGTTGGCCAGGTTGCCGGTGGAGGCGCAGCTCACCGTGCGGAAGCCCAGCTCGCGGGCGCGGGTGAGGGCGACGGACACCACCCGATCCTTGAAGGACAGGGTGGGCATGTTGACGCCATCGTTCTTGATGTAGAGCGAGCTCAGGCCGAGCCGGCGGGCCAGGCGGTCGGCCCGCAACAAGGGCGTGAATCCCGTGCCCACATCAATGGGATCCCCTTCGATCGGCAGAAAGGCCCGATAGCGCCAAATCGAAACGGGGCCGGCTTCGATCGTGGCGCGGCTGACCCGGTCGCGGATGGCGTCGTAGTCGTAAACGACCTCTAGCGGCCCGAAACAGACGTCTTCGCAGACATGGAGGGGGCCCGCGGGGTAGGCGTGGCCGCACTCCTTGCAGCGCAAACCCGTGAAGGTGGAGCGGGATAGGGCGACCGTCACGGCAGAAGTCCTAAGTGAGGGGAGCGTATCAGGATCGTCCTGGGCGCGCGTTTAAATCCGACTTTTAGAGTCGGAAAAAAAATACGATGCCTGGGCTGCCTTGGGGTGGTTCGGCGTGGTGGCCGGGGGTGGTGGTCGGGGGTTGTGGTCTGTGGAGCCCTGCCTACGCTCTGGTTGTGCCCGCTCCAGACGCCCCTCGGGCCATGCGCCCATCGCTTCGTTCACGCTTCGGCGTGCTGCTGCCGGTCTTTGTGGCTGGGGGACTGGTGCTGGTGCTGCTGATCGCCAGCCGGTTGCGGGTGGAGTGGGAGTGGTTCGCTCAATTCGGCTTCGAGGCGGCCCTGCTGCGCCGCTGGCTGCTGCAGCTGTTGGCCTTTGCGCTGGTGTTTGGCCTGGGCTCCCTGCTGCAGCTCAAGCAGCTGCAGCGCTGCTGGCGTCTGCGCCAGATCGCCGCCAGCAAGGAGCTGCCGCCCTCCCCCCTCTTGCCGCTCGGTCCTCGCGGCCTGGTGGCCCTGCTGCTGGCGCTGGTGCTGCTGCTGCTCTCCGGCCTCAGCTACCTGATGCTTCAGGCCAGTGATCTGATCAGCAATCCCTTCGGCGGTCGTGTGATCAGCGGCCTTGGCGATCCGGGAACGCTGCGGCCGGCTCCGTTCCTGGGCATGGCCGTGGTGCTGGTGCCGCCGTTGCTGCTGCGGCCGCTCACCACGCTGAGGATCACCCTTGCCGCCGCCTTGGCGGCTTCCGCCACCGCTCTGGCCCGGGGCTGGAGCCTCTGGTTGCCGGCTCTGCTGGCCGTTCCCTTTGGCGAGGGCGACCCGCTCACCGGTCTCGACCTCTCGTTCACGGTGCTGCGGCTGCCGGCGCTGCGCCTGTTGCTCAGCGTGCTGTTGACCCAGGCGATCGTGGGTTTCGCGGCCTGCCTGCTGCTCACCGTCAGCGAAGGAACCAGCCTCACGGATCTGCGCTTCCGGGGCCTTAGCCGCGACCAGCAGCGTGTGCTCCAGCCCCAGCTGGCCATCGTGGCCGCGGTGGCCGCGCTGCGGGCAGCCTTGGCGCCCTTCGACCTGATGGTGCAGGGCAGCGGTGTCGCCGCAGGGGCCGGTTTTGTGGACCTGCATGTGCGGCTGCCGTTGCGGCTGCTTCTGGCGCTGCTGCTGCTGCTCACCGCCCTTGGCCTGCTGGTGCCGGTGCCGCGTGGCATGTTGCGCCGCTGGCTGCTGGTGCCCTTGGCCAGCACGGCCCTGCTGCTGCCCTTCGGGGAGCTGCTCTTGGTGCCGCTGGTGCAGAAGCTGCTGGTGCAGCCGCGGGAACTGGCCGTGGAATCCCCTTACCTGGCCCGCAGCATCCGCTCCACACGCCGGGCCTTTGGTTTGGAGCGCCTGCGCACCGAGCGTCAGAACCCCGTGCAGCGCATCACCCGCGCCGACCTGGCCAGCGCCCCAGGAACCCTCGACAACATCCGCCTCTGGGACAACCAGCCGCTGCTGGCCGCCAACCGCCAGTTGCAGCAACTGCGCCTCTACTACCGGTTTTCATCAGCGGCGGTCGATCGCTATCCCCTGCAAGGACGCGCTGGTCCCAAAGACCAAACCCAGCAGGTGCTGATCTCTGCTCGCGAACTCGACAGCGCCGCCCTGCCGCTCCAGTCCCGCACCTGGTTGAACCGCCATTTGGTGTTCACCAACGGCCACGGCTTCACGGTGTCGCCGGTGAATGTGGCCGGCAACGACGGGTTGCCGTTGTTTTTCGTTAAGAACCTCGGCCGCGGCACCCGAGCCAAGGGCATTCCCCAGCTGGGGGTGAGCGATGCCATGGCCCAAGCCGCTTTGCCCGTGGGCCGACCGAGCCTCTATGTGTCCTCCGGGCCGTCTCTCTATGCGATCGCGCCGACCCGGATCCCCGAATTCGCCTTTCCTGAAGG
>JBIIIX010000027.1:0-17512 GCA_044234415.1 Cyanobium sp. | reverse complement strand
GGGGAACCGATCGAGATCGCCTTCAATGTCCGCTACCTGCTCGATGGCCTCAAGGCGATGACCTCGGACCAGGTGCTGCTGCGCTGCAACGCCCCCACCACCCCCGCCGTGCTCTCCCCCAGCGGCGACGAGAACGACTTCACCTACCTGGTGATGCCGATCCAGATCCGCAGCTGAATGTGGCGCTGCCGGATCAGCTGCTGCTGAGCGACCTGCTGCGCCACCGCGTTCGTTGCGATCGGGGCCTCGACCATGGCAGCGGCGTGATGGGCTGGATGCATCCGCCCGTGCATCGCCTGCTCGGCTGGGTCAGCCGCCCCTCCGGCTTCGGACGGCGGCGCTTGGTGTGGCGCCTGGATCAGCTGCGCGATCTCACCGAGCAGGAGCTGCTGGTGGTGGGGGATCCCGCCGAAACCGACCCGGACATCCTCGAACGGCTGCCGACCCTGCTCGAGGCGGCGCTGCTGGGCCAGGACGACCGCCCCTTGGGCACCTTGGCCGATGCCGCCGTGGAGCTGCGCAGCGGCCGCATCCAGCACTACCTGGTGAGCCGCAGCGATCCCCGCCTGCCCGGCAGCAGCCGCTGGCGCCTCAGCCCCGATCGCATCCTCGATCAACAACCCGGTCGCGTGTTCACGGCTCTGCGGGAGCTGGACGATCTGCCCCTGGCGCGCGCCAGCGTGCGCCAATCGTTGCTGCGACGCTCCAGGCGCTGGCGGCAGCAGGTGGAGGAAGAAACCTCCCGGCTGCGGGATCAGGTGCAGCAGGTGGGGGATCGGGTTGAGGAACGGGTCGAGGGCTGGCTGGAGGAGCGTCCCTGGGAGCTGGCGGATCCGGAGCGGAGCGAACGCGACGCCGCCCAAAGCCCCTCCTGGCCCCACCCCGAGGACGACCCGTTGGAGCATTGGCCGGACCCCGAAGCTGAGCCTCCCACCGCCAGCCGCCGCGGCCGGTCTCGGGCCCGCTCCGAGGACGATCGCGCCTCCCGCCCACGCCCAGCCGAGCGCGACGGCCCGGATCGCTACCGCGGCCGCGACGAAGACGACGACCCCTGGATCTGATACTGGTCCCGCACGCTCGCTCCGCGCCAGCCGGTGGCTCCTTCCGCACCGTCCTCCTTCCCGCTGGCTGAGGCTTTGCGCCAGGAGGGACTTTCCGAGGCGGATCACGCCGAGATCGTGCGTCGACTGGGCCGTGAGCCCAACCGCGCCGAGCTCGGCATGTTCGGCGTCATGTGGTCGGAGCACTGCTGTTACCGCAACTCCCGGCCGCTGCTGCAGGGCTTTCCCACCAGCGGCCCGCGCATCCTGGTGGGGCCTGGGGAAAATGCCGGCGTGGTCGATCTGGGCGAGGGCCAACGGCTGGCCTTCAAGATCGAGAGCCACAACCATCCCTCCGCCGTCGAGCCGTTCCAAGGCGCGGCCACCGGCGTGGGCGGCATCCTGCGCGACATCTTCACGATGGGTGCCCGGCCGATCGCCCTGCTCAACGCCCTGCGCTTTGGGCCCCTGGAGGATCCCCGCAATGTCGGCCTGATGGAGGGGGTGGTGGCCGGCATCGCCCACTACGGCAACTGCGTGGGCGTGCCCACCGTGGGCGGCGAGGTGGGCTTCGACCCCAGCTATGCCGGCAACCCGCTGGTGAACGCCATGGCCTTGGGCTTGATGGAAACCCCGGAGATCGTGCGCTCCGGCGCCGCCGGGGTTGGCAATCCGGTGGTGTATGTGGGCAGCACCACCGGCCGCGACGGCATGGGTGGCGCCAGCTTTGCCAGCGCCGAGCTGAGTGAGGCCTCCCTCGACGACCGCCCGGCAGTGCAGGTGGGGGATCCCTTCCTGGAGAAGGGCTTGATCGAGGCCTGCCTGGAGGCGTTCCAAAGCGGCGATGTGGTGGCGGCCCAGGACATGGGCGCCGCCGGCCTCACCTGCAGCTGCTCGGAGATGGCCGCCAAGGGTGGGGTCGGCATCGAACTCGACCTGGACCGCGTGCCGGCTCGCGAGACGGCGATGAGCGCCTACGAGTTCCTGCTCTCGGAATCCCAGGAGCGGATGTTGTTCGTGGTCCAGGCCGGCCGCGAGGAGCCGCTGATGCGGCGCTTCCGCCGCTGGGGCCTGCAGGCCGCCGTGGTCGGCCGGGTGCTGGAGGACAACGTGGTGCGGGTGCTCCAGAACGGCGAGGTGGCGGCGGAGCTGCCGGCCAGCGCCCTGGCGGACGACACGCCGATCAACCACCACACCCTGCTCACGGATCCGCCGGCGGAGATCCAAGAGCACTGGCGCTGGAGCGAGGCCCAGCTGCCGCCAGCCGAGCCGGATGGCATCACCCCCGCCGGCCAGGAGCGGCTCTCCTGGGAGGCCGTGCTGCTGGCCCTCCTGGATGACCCCACGATCGCCAGCAAGCGCTGGGTCTGGCGCCAGTACGACCACCAGGTGCAGGCCAACACCGTGGTGCCCCCCGGCGGTGCCGACGCCGCTGTGGTGCGGCTGCGGCCCCAGCAGGGGGAGGCGTCGCTGAAGCCCTGCCAGCGCGGCGTGGCCGCCGTGGTGGACTGCCCCAATCGCTGGGTGGCCCTTGATCCCGAGCGCGGCGCCATGGCCGCCGTGGCCGAGGCGGCCCGCAACCTCAGCTGCGTTGGCGCTGAGCCCCTGGCGGTCACCGACAACCTCAACTTCCCCTCGCCCCAGACCCCCACGGGCTACTGGCAGCTGGCCATGGCCTGCCGTGGGCTGGCCGAGGCCTGCCGCGAGCTGGGGACCCCCGTCACCGGCGGCAATGTGTCGCTTTACAACGAAACCCGCCTGCCGGATGGCCGGATTCAGCCGATCCAGCCCACGCCGGTGGTGGGCATGGTGGGCTTGGTGCATGACCTCGGCCGCCTCTGTGGTCTCGGCTGGCGGGAGGTGGGAGCCAGCATCTGGCTTGTGGGTCTGCCGGCGGAGGCCGATCCCGAGGATGACCGCCTCGGCCTGGCTGGTAGCAGCTACCAGGTGGTGATCCACCAGCGGCTCAGCGGCCGGCCGCCCCGGGTTGATCTCGGCCTGGAACGGCGGCTGCAAGTGTTCCTGCGCCAGGCCATCGCCGCCGGCCAGCTCGGCTCCGCCCACGACCTCTCTGATGGCGGCCTGGCGGTGGCGGCCGCCGAGTGCTGCCTGGGGGGAGGGTTGGGGGCCCGGCTGGAGCTGCTTTCCTCCTGGGCACGCCTGGATCGGATCCTGTTCGCCGAAGCCGGTGCCCGGGTTCTGGTGAGCGTGCCCGCGGCCCAGGACAGCGCCTGGCGTCAGGCCCTCGCCAATGCCGGCCCGGAGTTGCCGGCCACCCGTTTGGGCCAGGTCACGGCGGAGCCGCGGCTGCTGCTGGAGCAAGCGGGCCGCACGCTGTTGGATCTGCCGTTGGAGCGGCTGCGGCTGGCCTATGAGGAGGCCTTGCCGCGGCGGCTCTGCCAAGCCGGCCCGCCCCCGGAGCATTGAGCGGTATTTCGGCTCCGGTGATGCGCAATGATGAAGCCATCCTAAATAGCCTTGGGGCGGTGACCGACCATCTTCATCGCCCCATCCCGGCCCCCTTGGCCGAGGCTGAGCTTCATCTGCAGCGACCGGATCAGCCACCGCCGGATCGACCGGATCGGCCTGAGGAAGCCTGCGGCGTGTTCGCCGTGATGGCTCCGGACCAGGCCGTGGCCAACCTCGCCTACTTCGGCCTGTACGCCCTGCAGCACCGGGGTCAGGAGTCGGCCGGCATCGCTGTGTTCGATGGCCCCAACGTGCGGCTCCACAAGGACATGGGCCTGGTCAGCCAGGTCTTCGACCAGGACATCCTGCGCCGCTTGCCCGGGTTTCTGGCCATCGGCCACAACCGCTATTCCACCACCGGCAGCAGCAAGGTCTGCAACGCCCAGCCGGTGCTGCTGCAAACCCGTCTCGGACCCTTTGCCCTGGCCCACAACGGCAACCTGGTCAATGCCGCCGAACTGCGCCAATCCCTCGCCCACCTGGCCGACGACTTCACCTCCACCACCGACTCGGAGCTGATCGCCTTCGCCCTGCAGGAAGCGGTGAATGCCGGCCACGACTTCGCCGAGGCGATCGAGGTGGCGGCCCGCCGCTGCCGTGGTGCCTTCAGCCTGGTGATCGGCTGCCGCCAGGGCCTGTTCGCCCTGCGCGATGGCCACGGCATCCGGCCCTTGGTGTTCGGCATGCTCGGCGACGCGGAGCAGGCCCAATGGGTGGTGAGCAGCGAAACCTGCGGCCTGGACATCATTGGCGCCAGTTATGTGGCTGATGTTCAACCCGGCGAGCTGCTGCATTTTTGCGTCGGATGCACCACGCCGCTTCGGCGTCGCTGGATTGAGGAGCCGGCCAATCTCTGTGTCTTCGAGATGATCTATTTTGCTAGGCCCGATAGCCGCTTCTTTGGTGAATCTCTCTATAGCTATCGCGTCCGCATCGGCGAAGTGTTGGCCAGGGAGAATCCGGTGGCTGCCGACATTGTGATCGGTGTGCCCGATTCCGGCATCCCTGCTGCGATCGGCTACTCCCAGGCCAGCGGCATTCCCTTTGGAGATGGGTTGATCAAGAACCGTTATGTTGGGCGCACCTTCATCCAGCCCACCCAGGCGATGCGCGAGGCGGGCATCCGCGTCAAGCTCAACCCCCTACCGGATGTGTTAGCCGGCAAGCGGGTGGTGGTGATCGATGATTCGATCGTGCGCGGCACCACCAGCCGCAAGCTGGTGCAGGCCCTGCGCGAGGCGGGAGCCACCGAGGTGCACATGCGCATCAGCTCACCGCCTGTTACCCACCCCTGCTTCTACGGCATCGATACCGACAGCCAGGATCACCTGATTGCCGCCCGTTTGACCCTGCCAGAGATCGAGGCGCACCTCGGCGTCGATTCCCTCGCTTACCTCACCAAGGCGGGCATGGTGCAGGCGGCCCGCACCAACGCCGGTCACTTCTGCACCGCCTGCTTCGATGGCCAGTATCCGATCGCCATGGATGAGGAGATGCGCCGCAGCAAGCTGATCTTGGAACCGGCCGGATTGGCTTCCGCCAGCCGCGCCTAGGGAACTCTCGCCGCTCCTGTTCGGTTCCCCTCAGGATCCCGCCATGCGCATCGCCTTCCTCGACTCCTGGCTCCAGGACGCCGCTGAGGGCAGTGGCACGGCGGTGGCCATCGGTGGTCTCGCCCGGGCGCTAGCGGCGCGGGGCCACACGGTGACACGCATCGCGCCCCGGGGAGCCTGGCCCCGGGGCCTGCTGGCCCGCCGTCTTTGGTTCAACCTCACCCTGCCGGGCCGGTTGCGGGCCGCCGCGGCCGCCGGAGACGCCTACGACCTGATCGTCGGCTTCGACATTGATGGCGTGCGCCTGGCCGCCAGCTCCTCCCTGCCTTATGTGTGCAGCATCAAGGGGGTGCTGGCGGAGGAAGCCCGCTGTGAGCGGGGTTGGCCGCGGCTGATGCTCGGGTCTCTGGCGCTGTTGGAGGGGCTCAATGCCCGGCGCGCCCCGTTGGTGCTCTCCACCAGCGCCTACTGCTGCCAGCGGATCACAGAGCACTATGGCGTTCCCGCCGAGCGCTTGGCCCTCGTGCCCGAGGGGATCGACCTGGAGCTCTGGCAGCCCAGTGGCGATGACCATCTGCTGGCCGCCGCCGATGCCCGGCGCGAGCCCCTCACGGTGCTTTGTGTGGCGCGTCAATACCCCCGCAAACGGGTGATCGACCTGCTCGAGGCCTTCGCCTTGGTGCGGGCTCGGCTGGCCGCGGCCCGCCTGGTGATCATCGGCGATGGTCCGGAGCACAGCGCGCTGCGTCAGCGGCTGGAGGAGCTCCAGCTCGGCGAGGCGGTGCGCCTGCTCGGCGCCGTGGCCGATGACGCGACGGTGCGCCAGTGGTATTGCCGCAGCTCGGTGTTCTGCCTGCCCTCGGAGCAGGAGGGCTTTGGCATCGTGTTTCTGGAGGCGATGGCCAGCGGTCTCCCGGTGGTCAGCACAACGGCGGCGGCGATTCCGGAGGTGGTGCCCGATGGCCAGGCCGGCCTGTTGGTGCCGCCGCGGGATCCCGCGGCCCTGGCGGAGGCCTTGCTGCGTCTGCTCGAGGATCCTTCCCTGCTGGCTCGGCTGCGGGCAGGCGGCCGGCAGCATGGGCGCCGCTTCAGTTGGGACCTGGTGGCGCAGCGGTTCCTGGAGGCGGTGGCGCCGCTACAGCACTCCCCGTAGGCCCAGGGCGCCGGATCAGCACCAGCCCGCGGCTGCGGCCGGAGTCGCGATCGGTCATTTGCATCGCTTGAAGCAGTTGTGCCACCGGCGCCCAGATCGCCGGGTAGCGGTAGCGCGCCACATCCAGGATCAACACCTTGTCGCTGGCCTCATCGAAGGCCGCCAGTGGCGAGATGTGGCCGCCGCCGGCCTGGCCAATGCCTTGTCGGTGGTAGTTCACCAGCAGCCTGTCTTCGGGATCGGCCAGGCTGCGGCGCAGCAACTGGCGCAGCTCCGGCAGGCTGAGGCCCGAGGCTTCGATCGCCGTGGCCGCAACGCCGCGGCCAGCCAGCAACTGCCGCAGCTGGGCCAGGGTCATGCCCCGCTTCTGCACCACCTCGGCCTCGGGGCCGCCGCTACCGCCCTCGAACAAGTTGTCCTGGGTCCAGAAGCGGTACGGGCCGTAGCCGCGGGCCGCGGGTGCCGGCACCGCCAGGCTGTTGAGCACCATGACCGAGCTGGCGACGCCGCAGTAGCTCAGCTTCTCCTGGGTGAGGAACTCCTGGAGGAGCGGGCCGAAGTCGGCCCGCTGGCGGCTGCGGAACAGCAGCACCTGACCTTGGTCCGCCTGCAGCGGCGTCAGGCTCGCCGGCAACGGGGGCTGGGCGCTTGGGCTACCGCCGCGTGCTGCTTGCGGGGCCGCCGTTCCCGCTGGCAGGGCACTTGCGGCCGGGGCGGCGCTGGCGGTGTCCCGCAGGCCTAGCAACCCAAGTGCCAGCAGGCTGACAACGACGGCGCCGCGGAATCGCCTTCGGCTTGGGGGGGAGGTACTCACCGCAAAACGATAGGCACCAGCTCCCGCACGGCGTCGCCCGCCGCCAGGGGCAGATCCAAGCCCGGCCCTTCGCTGTCCTCGCTGCTGATGTCCTGGGGTCGCAGGCGCAAGCTGCGGCTGTCGGAGCCGGATAGGCGCACCCCCAGCACGGCCGTCGTCTCGGCGCGGATGTCCACCAGGCGATCGCCGCGGTCTGGCAGCCGCAGGCCGATTTGGCCGAGATCGCCCCGCTGGCAGGAGCGCAGGCTGGCCACCCGCAGGCGTTTGAGCCGCCCGGCGCGACTGACCAGCAGCACCTCACCCTCCGCCGCCACGCAGGCTGCACCAACCACCGCCTCACCTGGCAGCAATCGCAGCAGCGTTGGGCCCTGGGCGACCCGGCCCAGCACCGGCAGGTTGGTGTCGTTCACCGCCAGGCGCAGCAAGCGGCCACTGCTGCTGGCCACCACGAGCTCCTGGTTGTCGCGGCAGACCACCACCCGTTGCAGGACCACCCCATCCTTGAGTTTCAGGACGGTTGCGGCCCGGCCGGAGAGCTCCAAGAATTCCTCGATCGGCAACCGCTTGAAGCGCCCGTCGCTGCTCAGCAGTCCCAGGCTGCCCTCGGGGGGGCTCGGCAGGGGCAGCACGTCCACCACTTGTTCGTCCTGCAGGCTGTCCGGTAGGAACTTCTCCAACTTGCCCGGCTGCTGGCCGGAAAACTCCCAGCGCAGCAACGCCACCCGGCCAGAGGCTGTGAAGGCGAGCAGCGAAGGTTGGCTGGAGATCGGCAGGATGAACCGCGCCGGCGGCGGTTGATCGCCAAGCTCGGCGGCGTCCTCCAGATGCAGGCGCCCCAACACCTGGGGTGTGACGATGCGCACGCCGCCATCGGCCTGGATCAGCAGCAGGCTGTCGCCGGCGAGGGCCTCGAAGGCCTGCTGACGCTGCAGCTCGGTGTTGGGTCGCACCGCCGCGGCCCGTTGGGCCACCAGCTCATCGCCCCCTTCCACCAGCCGGGTGCGACGGGGCGTGGCGAAGCGTTTGCGTAGGGCCTTCAGCTCGCCCACCATCGCATCGAGCAAGGCGGCGCGATCGTCGAGCAGATGGCGCAGCCGGGACCGCTCCTGGCGCAGGTCCCCGGCTTCCTTGTGCAGGCTTTCCTGCTCCAGGCTGGTCAGGCGCCGCAGCGGCATGGCCAGCACGGCGTCCGCCTGGCGCTCACTCAGATCGAATTGCACCTGCAGGGCGGCGCGGGCGCTGGCCGCGTCGGCGGCGGCCGTGATCAGGTCGATCACCTGGCGCAGGGAGCTGAGAGCCTTGATCAGACCCTCCACCACCTCCAGCCGCTGCTCGCAGCGCTGCAGCGCATGGCTTGTGCGCCGGATCAGCGTGCGTTCGCGGTAGTCAAGAAACTCCTGCAGCATCCGCCGCAACGTCAGCTGCACCGGTTGGCCGTTAACCAGCGCCAGCAGAATCGCGCCAAAGTTGGACTGGAGGGCGGTGCGGCGTTGCAAATCGGCCAGCACCGTTTCGGCGTTGGCATCACGGCGCAACTCGATCACCACCCGCATTCCTTCGCGGTCGCTCTCGTCGCGGATGTCGGCGATGCCGCCGATCTTGCCATCGTTCACCTGTTCGGCCAGTTTCTCAATCCAGCCGGCCTTGCTGAGCTGGTACGGCAGTTCGGTCACGATCACGGCATTGCGGCGGTGTCGACCCTTGCCGGGTTGCACCTCTTCGATGTGGGCGACGCCACGCATCGGGATGCTGCCGCGGCCGCTGAGGTAGGTCTCGCGGATGCCGCTGCCGATCAGCACCTCACCGCCGGTGGGGAAGTCGGGCCCAGGCACCAGCTCCAGCAGCTTCTCATCGCTGAGATCTGGCTTGCGGATCAGGGCGATCAGGGCGTCCACCACCTCGCCGAGGTTGTGGGGTGGAATGCTGGTGGCCATGCCCACGGCGATGCCGGTGCAGCCATTGAGCAGCAGGAACGGCAGCTGGGCAGGCAGCACGGTGGGCTCCTGCTGGGAGCCGTCGAAGTTGGGAGCGAAATCGACGGTGTCATCGCCGATTTCATCCAACATCGCCTGATTGGCGATCGGTGCCAGCCGCGTTTCGGTGTAGCGCATGGCCGCCGGTGGATCGTCGTCCACCGAGCCGAAGTTGCCGTGGCCATCGAGCAGCGGGTGGCGACTGGCAAAGGTCTGCACCAGCCGCACCAAGGCGTCATAGACGGCCTGATCACCGTGGGGGTGGTACTTGCCCAGCACATCCCCCACCACGCGGGCGCACTTGCGATAGGGCCGATCTGGGGTGAGCCCCAGCTCGTGCATGGCGTAAAGGATGCGCCGCTGCACCGGTTTAAGGCCGTCGCGCACATCGGGCAGGGCCCTTCCCACGATCACGCTCATGGCGTATTCGAGGTAAGAACGCTGCATCTCCTGATGCAGGGCGATCGGCTCGATCCGTTCGGGGCGTTCCCTGTGGCGCTCCTCGGGCATCCGGATCGGGGTGCGGGCGTTACTGGCGGCTCAGCCTACAGAGTGCGGTCTGCCCAGACCGCCGCCAGATGCTCAATCGCGCTTCTCGTCATTGCCTGTGGCATTGGCCATGGCCCGCTCCACCGCCGCTTTGAGCTCCGGTCGGGCCAGCAGATCGCGGGTGGAGGCCCGCAGCTTGGTTCCCCAGAGCTGCTCTTTCTGGTAACTGTCGAGCACATAGTTGGGTTCATCGGCCAGGGCCGATTCAGCCAGCTTGAGGGCTTCGGCTCGGTCGGCGTCCGAGCCCTGAACCAGCGCGGCGCCGAGGGCCAGAGAGGTTTCCGCCACCCCCGGCTTGAGCTTCAGCACACGACGCCAGCGTTCGATCGCCTGCTGGGTCTTGCCGCTTTCGAACAGCACGATGCCTTGATTGTTGATCGCCTCCCAGAAGTCCTTGCGCAGGCCGGCCGCCTGTTCGAACGAGCCCAGGGCCGTGGTCGTCTCCCCAAGCAGCAGCTGGGCATTGCCCAGGTCGAAGTAAGCGCCGGCATTGCGGGGATCCAGCTGCAGGCCACGGCGGAGCAGATCCACAGCATCGGCGGGTTTGCCCTTGCGCAGCGCTAGGGAACCCTCGGCAAACCAGATGCCGGGGTTGTTCGGGTCGAGCTTTTTGGCCTGGCTGAGGGCAACGATGGCCTTGTCGATCCGGTTGCTGCGCAGCTGGGCCTCGGCCAGCAGGACCCAGCCGCGGGGATCATCGGGAAGCAAGCGAACGGTCAGCTCGGCCAGACGGCCCGCCTCCTCCGCCTGGCCGAAGCGAAGCAATCGGGCAGCCGCCTGGGCGATTCCCAGCCCGGCGGCTTCCAGATCTTTGCTATCGGGCATGTAGACATAGGGCACCAGGGCCCGAGCCGGCAGGATTGGGGCCAACGCCAGGCCTGCAGCCAGGCCAGCCGCCGCCAGGGGTCCGGCGGGATGTCGCCGGGGCTTGGCGCCGTTCGGGCGCCTCATCCTCCCCAGGCTGGCCGCTAGGAGCCTGTCCAGATGCGGGCGGAAAACGAGGAGCAACTCAAGCCCGGTCTGGGAGCGCCGACCCACAAACATTCCATTAAGGATGGTCCCCACCCTAGGGATCGGCGGAACGGTGATCCCGCCTGCTGTTCTCGCCAGCCTTCATGGCTGCCTCGATGTTGCGCCGCCACATCCAGGGCTGGATGCGCCGCAGCGCCGAAGCCCTCAGGCGTGTGTCCCACTCGGCGTCGCTCCAGCTCAGGGCGGTCTCCGCCCGCAAGGAGAGCCACCACGGGCGGGGCCGCAGATCGGGATCGTCATTGGTGGGCAGTGGTTCACGGTTCCAGGGGCAGACCTCCTGGCAGATGTCACAGCCCGCCACCCAGCCGCTGAGCTTGGCCGCGATCGCCGCGGGCAAGTGCGGTTCACGATTTTCGATCGTGTGATATGCGATGCAGCGCCGCGCATCAACCACGAAGGGCTCAACGATGGCGCCGGTGGGGCAGGCATCCAGGCAGCGGCTGCAGCGTCCGCAGAGGGGTGCGCTGGGGCTATCGGGCGGCAGATCCGCTGTGGTGAGTAGGTGGCCGATCAGCAGCCACGACCCGCGGCGGCGATGGATCAGGTTGCCGTGCTTGCCGATCCAACCCAGCCCAGCTTGCTCCGCCCATGCCTTGTCCAACAGCGGAGCGCTGTCCACACAGGCTCGCCAACGCACCCCCGGCGCGCGGCTCTCGAGCCAGCGCCCCAGCCGGCGCAGGCGCTGGTCGATCACCCGGTGGTAGTCGCGGCCCCAGCCGTAACGGGCCACCGCCAACGCCCCCGGCTGGCGCCGTTCGACGACGTGATACGGCAATGCCACCGCCAGCAGGCTGCGCACCCCCGGAAGCAGCGCCGCGGGCGTGCGGCGTCGGGGATCCGCCATCCAGGCCATGCCAGCCTGGTGGCCAGCCTCCAGCCAGCGCTCCAGGGCGGCCGTGCGCAGGGCGAGCCTCTCTCCACCGGGCAGCGTGGCAATCCCCACGGGATCGAAACCCTCGGCCCGGGCTTGCTGGCGCAGGGCCTCTGCCAGTTCGCTGTTCGCGGTCAACCCCATGAACGGTCGGTAGAGTCAGTCCCAGTTGACCCCGGCAGCGTGAGCGTCGATTCCACGTCCAAATTCAGTCCCCTATTGCGCTGGATGGGGATCACCCTGGTGGTGATTCTGGTGCTCCAGATGGTGGGCGTGCTCATCATCGGCCAGTGGCAGGAGGAATCGTTCCGTCAGTTGCTGGTGGAGCGGCTGATCGCTCAGTCACCGATGGCGTTGGTGGGTCTGATTCTGATGTATCTCTCCGCCCGCCTGGATGACGGCCGCGAGGAGCGCTCGCCGTCGCTGTGGGCTGTTTGCATTCTCAGCGGCCTCCTGGCCATCAGCCTCACCGCCGCCCTGCCGGTGTCGTTCAGCGGCGATCAGATGCTGCAGCAGCAGGCTGAACGCCAGCTGGCCCAGCAGAAAACCCGTCTTGAAACCGCTCGGCTCCAGAGCAAGAACCCCGCCTTCCTCCAGCAGGTGATTCAGCAGTTCCAAGCCAGTGGTCAGGTGCCCCCCGGAGTCACCGATGCCCAGAAGAGCCAGGCGGCGCGGGCCTTCATCGATAAGCAGCTCGACCAGCTGCAACAGCAGGTCACCCAGAGTGAGCAGTCGAATCAGATCACCCTCAACCAACGTCGCTTCGGCGGTTCCGGCGGTGCTGTGGTGCTGATCGTGGCCTTCACCATCCTCTGCTTGGGCAGCGTCCTCTGAGCTTGAGACGGAACGTCGGATGGATCGTTAGGTTTGGAGGATATGTCCAGGTTGTCCGCCTTGGTCTCCTCCCCAGGCCCCCGTCTCGATCAGCCGCTGGGCGACCGCCTGCGGCAAGACCTTAAGAATGATCTGATCGCGGGCCTCCTGGTGGTGATCCCGCTAGCGACGACCATCTGGCTGGCCACCACCGTCAGTCGCTTCGTGTTGGCGTTCCTCACCACCATCCCGAAACAGTTCAATCCGTTCAACACCCTCAACCCCCTGCTCCAGGAGCTCATCAATCTGGGGGTTGGTCTGCTCGTGCCGCTGCTCGGCATTTTGTTGATCGGCCTGATGGCCAGAAATATCGTGGGTCGCTGGTTGCTGGAGTTCGGTGAGGGCACCTTGCTGCGCATCCCGCTGGCGGGTTCGGTCTACAAGACCCTCAAGCAGTTGCTGGAGACGTTCCTGCGTGACAACTCCCGCCGCTTTCGCCGGGTTGTGTTGGTGGAGTATCCCCGCGAAGGCTTGTTTGCGCTTGGTTTTGTCACCGGGGTGCTCAGCAGCGCCGTGCAGGCCGATTTCAACGAAACGATGCTCAGCGTGTTCATCCCCACCGCTCCAAACCCCACCACCGGTTGGTATGCCGTCGTGCCGGAGCGCTCCGTGCGTGATGTCGACCTGAGCGTCGAAGACGCCTTCCGCACGATCATCTCCGCCGGCATCGTCAATCCCGACGACCGCAGCCCGCCTTCGAATCGCAGCTTCTCCAGCCTGTTGGCCCAGTTGCGCACCCCCCAGCTCTCCTGATGCAGAGTCGCTCCCTTTCCCGCGAACTGGCTCTGCTGATGCTGGGCCAGGTCAGCGACCGTGTTGCCGCGACGGCTCCCCCCGCCGAGCCTTCGCTGGAATCTTTGTTGATGCAGGCCCTCAACAGCCTCCAGCAGCATGTGCGCGACGCCCTGGATCACTCCGCCGCGGATCTGCAGCAGGCCCAGCAGGAGCTGCTCGACAGCGAGCTCCAGGGGGAGGGCGAGCAGCGGCTGCCGCGGGTGCGTGAGCATCTCCGCGCCGGCCTGAGCCAGGCCGAGCAGGCCCTCAACCGCCTCTCCGCAAGTCTTGAGCTGCCACGACTGCTGCTGCTGGCGGATCAAGAGGAGGTGCGTCGCGGCGCGATCGCACGGGCCCGGGCGGTGCTCAGCGACCGCAGCTCCATCGATGCCCGCCTTGACGCGGTGATGGAGGGCTGGCGGCTGACCCGTCTGCCGCGGATCGACCGCGACATTCTGCGCTTGGCCGTGGCGGATCTCGAAAGTTTCGCGACGCCAGCGGCGGTGGCCTGCAACGAGGCTGTGGAATTGGCCCATCGCTACAGCGATGAGCAAGGTCGCCGCATGATCAATGGTGTGCTGCGCCGCTTCACCGCGGCCCGCGTCTGACCGCTGCCCTCCCCAGCCCCCATGGTGTTCGACTGGTTCCGCCGCAGCTCCGCTCCGCCTAATCCCGAAACCTCGGCGACCGACGCCCCGGAAACGCCCGCCCCTGAGACGCCCACCGCGGACCAGCCGGCCGCGGAGCAGCCAGCGGCGGCCGCCCCGGCGTCCATCGCGGCACCGGCCGCCGCCGCAGACCCCCAGGCCGCCGCTGGCTTGCAGGAGCCAACCCCGGCCGCCGGGGCCGAGGTGGCTGGCCAGGCTGCCCCGAGCCCAGGATCCGCCCCGCTCGCGGCTGCCGGGATTGATCAGGAGGCCCTCAGCTGGGCGCGCGAGGCCTATGCCCGCCTCAAGGCCCAGCAGGAGGCCGCCGGGGCGGCCCAGCAGGAGGCCGCCGCCCCGGCCACCAGCGCCCCGGTCACCGCTAAGCCCGCCCCGACCGAGCCCGCTCCGGCCGCGCCACCAGCGCCTGAGTTCGCCGCCGGTTCAACGACGAGCCCGCTCGCCGCGCCAGTGGCCATCGCGGCCGCCGCGCCGGATGTTGCCGCTGTCGCCGAGGTCGGCCAACCTCTGCAGGCCACGGCCGAGGCCGAGCCGCTGGGGGATTTTCCGGCCTCTACCGCTTCCCCCGAGGCCGAACCCTGCCAGGGCGAAGCCGCCGAGAGCTCGGCCCCAGAGGCCCCGAACGCCGACCCATCCCTGGACCGGCCCCTGTCCCAGCCAACGGTTGGATCCGAGCCCGCGCCAGCCGCTGACCTAACCGCCGCGGCCCCGGGTCCAGAGCCCGCGGAGGGGGGCGCTGGGAGCGCGCCCGGTTGGCCAGCCGCCGAGGAGCCGTCGCTCCAGGTCCAACCCGTTGCCCCGCCTCCTGCCGGCCCCCCGGCTCCAGTCAGGGCGGTCGCGCCGCCCATCGCGGTAACCCCTCAGCTTGCCCAACCCGAGCTGGGCCGACCGGAGGCCGCCTCGCCGGAGCCGGCGGCGTCGGCAGTTTCGCCGCCAGCCCTATCGCTGCTCGAGCAGGCCGCGGCCCTGCGCCAAGAGCGGTTGCGCCAGCTCACCTCTCCCGGCGCCATGGTCCCGGGCGCCATGGTCCCCGGGGTCGAGGCGCCCGGGGTCGAGGCCGACCCTGCCGCCGCTGCGCTGGCCGCCGGCACAGCGGCGGCCGAAGGCCCGCTCCCCCCACGCCGCACGGCGGAGGCGGATGCCGAACCCAGCCTTGGAGCTTTCGACGACGCCTTCACCTGGTCCGCGGAGGTGCTCGCCGCCCAGGGCCGCCGCGTGGAGGACGTGTCGATCGAGGAGATCGACTGGCTGACCCGGCTGCGGCGCGGGCTGGAAAAAACCCGCCGCGGCTTTGTCACCCAGCTGCTCGAAACCCTGGGGGACGACCCCCTCAGCCCCGAGGTGCTGGATGACCTGGAGACCACGCTCTTGCAGGCGGATGTGGGGGTGCAGGCCACCGACCTGGTGCTGGAGGCTCTGCGCCGTCGCCTGAACGAGGAGGTGGTGGATCCCGGCGAGGGTTTGCGTTTCCTCAAGGAGCAATTGCGCCAACTGCTTGACGCCCCCACCCAGCGCGATGGGCGGCCGCTGCTGGCCCCCAGCCGCGATCGGCTGAATATCTGGTTGCTGGTGGGGGTCAATGGCGTTGGCAAGACCACCACATTGGGCAAGCTCGCCAACCTGGCATCGCGCAGCGGCTACAGCTGCCTGATTGCCGCCGCCGACACCTTCCGGGCCGCCGCGGTCGAGCAGGTGACGGTGTGGGGCGAGCGCAGCGGCGTGCCTGTGATCGCCAATCCCAGCCCCCATGCCGATCCCGCCGCCGTGGTATTCGACGCCATCGGCGCCGCCCGCTCCCGCGGCAGCGAGCTCGTGCTGGTGGATACGGCCGGTCGCCTTCAGACCAAGCACAACCTGATGGAAGAGCTGGCCAAGGTGCGGCGCATCGTCGATCGCCTGGCCCCTGAGGCGGCGGTGGAATCGCTGCTCGTGCTCGATGCCAGCCAGGGGCAGAACGGCCTGCGCCAGGCCATGGCCTTTGCCCCCGCCGCTGGCCTCACCGGGGTGGTGCTCACCAAGCTGGATGGCAGCGCCCGCGGTGGCGTGGCGATCGCCGTGGCCCACGATGCTGGCCTTCCGATCCGGTTCGTGGGAGCCGGGGAAGGCGTGCGCGATTTGCGCCCCTTCAACAGCTTCGAGTTCGTGGAGGCCCTGCTCTCCGGCTGAATCCTGGCCCCATCCCCGCCCCACCTGGAGCTGCCGCCCAGATTCTTTGCGGAAACTGCTGCTACTTTGCAGAGCCCTAGGGCCGCTCCTTGAGCAGCAAGCCCCCCCACCGGCCACCTCAGCAGCCCGGCACCGCGCATGGGGCGGCCAACTCCTTCTCGGCCACGGCCTCCCTGCGGGAACTGCTCGATAGCCTCAACCGTGAGCAACGGCGCAACCAGGAGTTGTTGGCCTCCCTGGCCTTCGCGTTGCGCAGCTTCACCAACCTCGGCCGCTACCTAGAGCTGGTGCCCTTGGTGGCGTCGCGCCTGGTGGAGGCCGAGGCCGGCGTGCTGGTGGTGTTTCACGCCGATGGCCGGTTGCGGCGCGATCAGCTTCAGGCCACCGCCGGCGATCGTTGCCAGGAGGTGATGCGCCAGCTGGCGGCCATTCCCGACAGCCAGTTCCAGTCGCTGTCGGGGGAGGAGGCGCTGGCCCAGTTCCTCGATCCCCTCGTGCAGCGGTTGCTGGGTGGCACTGGCCAGCTGTATGCCACTTCCGTGGTGGCGCGCAGCCGCCAACGGGGCCGGCTCTATGTGTTCAGTCAACAGCGGGGATACAGCTGGAGCGAGATGCGCCGCCGCCATCTGCAGATCAGCGCTGATCTCACCGGCGTGGCGCTCGAAAACGAGATCCTGCAGGAGGACATGCGCCGCCACGAGCGACTGGATCGTCAGCTCAGCATCGGCGCCGACATTCAGGCCCAGCTGCTGCCGGATCAATGTCCAGTCATCGATGGCGTGGAGCTGGCGGCGCGCTGCCGGCCGGCCTTTCAGGTGGGGGGTGATTACTACGATTTCATTCCCACCTGTCCCGATGCGGTTGGCCGGCGGCGTGAGCAGGGCCAATGGGCACTGGTGATCGGCGATGTGATGGGCAAGGGGGTCCCTGCCGGCCTGCTGATGACCCTGCTGCGCGGCATGCTGCGGGCCGAGGTTCTCAGCGGCCTGCCGCCGGATCGCATCCTGCATGATTTGAACAAATTGGCCCAGGAGGATCTGGCGCACTCCCACCGCTTCGTGACCCTCTTCTATTCCGATTTCGATCCCCGCTCGCGGTTGCTGCGTTACGCCAATGCCGCCCACAACCCCCCCCTGATCTGGCGCCGTCAGGGTGGCCGGGTGGACCGACTCGACACCTCCGGCCTGCTGATCGGTTTGCAGAGCGAAGCCGACTACGGCTGCGGCGAAGTGGTGCTCGAACCGGGAGACGCCTTGTTGTATTACACCGATGGCGTCACCGAAGCGGCTGGCCTTGGCGGCGAACGGTTCGATGAAGAGCGGCTGGTGCGCACCTTCCAAACCGCCTGCCGTTCCGGGTTGGGCGCCCATGGCATCCTCGACCAGTTGTTCCAGCGCCTGGATCGCTTTCTCGGAGTTGGCCGCCAAGCGGATGACGACGCGTCGATGGTTGTATTGAAGGTTCGCGAGGAGGTGATGCTGCCGCCGCTGCCGCTGGCTCCCGGCCCGATGGCAAGCTGAACAAACGCCCCGCGACGCCGCCATGGCCGCCCCTCCCAGCACGCCCCCCCCTCCCCCTGC
>JBIIIX010000224.1:0-5092 GCA_044234415.1 Cyanobium sp. | reverse complement strand
GCATGGCCTGAACCTGGCCTCCGCCGTCAACGAGCCCCGGATCCACAGCCAGCTGTGGCCCGACGTCGTGGGCTTCGAGCAGGGGGTCAGCCCCGACACCCTGCGGCTGCTGGAGGCCATGGGCCATGTGTTGACACCCGCCCGGGCCATGGGAGCCGCCAACGCGGTGGAACAGCTGGCCTCACCCCTGAGCGGCAGCGGGGGAAGCCTCGGGGTCAGCGATCCCCGCCGCTCGGCGGGACCCGCTGTGGGGGAATGAGCATGGCCGACCCCTGCCCAGGTTCTTGCGGCGGATGCGGCTGCTCGCAGCTTGCAGACCTGCTGGGGCAGAATTCCATTTGATCCAGGAAGTGCAAGTGTCAAGGGTTCGAGAGCCAGAAGCTGAACATCTTCAGCACCCTGCGGTGCCCCACGCGGCGCGGACCCACCAGCTCTGGATCCTGGAAGACGACATTGAGCTTTGCCGGCTGCTGGTGGAGCGCTGCACGAAACGGGGCTGGGGGCTGGAGCCTTTTCATCAACCCCGCGCCTTGGAGCGCGCTCTCTTGGAATGCACCCCCGACCTGCTGCTGCTGGATCAGATGCTGCCATTCAAGAGCGGCCTCGATGTGCTGGGTGGCCTGCGACGCCAGGGCCATCGGTTCCCGATCTTGATGTTGTCCGCCCTGAACGCGGCCAGCGATCGGATCGCGGGCTTGGAACTCGGCGCCGACGACTACCTGGGCAAGCCATTTGTGTTCCGCGAGCTGCAGTTGCGAATTGAAAAGCTATTGCGTGCCGATCCCCGGCCCGCGGCCGGTTCAGAGTCCTCGGGGAACGTCGATCCCGCGCAATTCTCCGATTCTCCGTTTGAGGCCAACTGCTTCTGGATCGGCGCCTTGCTGTTCAATCCGAGAGAACTCTGGCTGCGCCCCCCCGATGGCGCCCTGATCCGGCTCACCCGTGGGGATACGGCCCTGCTCGTCGCCCTCTGCCGCGAACCCGATTCCGTGCTCAGCCGCGAGAGCCTGGCCAGGGCCTGTGGCAGCCTGGTGGACGTCAGCCAAAGTCGCACAATCGACGTGCGTATGTCGCGACTGCGGCGCAGTCTGCAGGAACTACAACCGGAGACCACCCTGTTGGAATCGTGTCGCGGCATGGGGTATCGGCTCCATGGCGTCCGTCGTGCCGAACCACCCATTGATGTTTGCGAGTGAGCGCAATCGGCTCTCCAGCCAGGACTGGATCCTCGTGGTGCTCTGCTGCCTCGCCGGCGTGGGGGTGAGCGCCCTCGCGCTTTGGATAGTGTTCAATACGCTGCTGGCGCAGTCGTTTCTGCAGGAACGTGCGCTACGCACCAACCGCACGGTGCGGTTGGTGGAAAAGGTGCTGGAGACCACCCCAGTCAACCGCCTGCCCAGCGGCGTAATCACCAATCAGTCGTGGCAGGGACCAGAATCACCGGCCGACGATCTGCGGGGCTTTGATCCAGGCTTGATGGCCTTTATGGATCAACGCTACGGATTGCGGCGTGAGATGCGACGCGATCATCCGCCCTTAAGCGACCCCTGGGGTGGCGTCTGGATCCGCCTGAACACGCCCTATCTCCAAGGACCGCCGCTCTGGTTGTACCAGCCGGAGCGACTGATCTCCAACGTGTGGTTCCTGCCGCTGCTGCGCATCCTTGCCGTGGTGATCGGCTTGATCGGCGGCAGCATCCTGTTCCTGCGCATGCGGTTGGAGCGGCCCCTTGGCCGCATGCTGCGGCAGTTGCAGTCGGACCCCAGGCCGCCCTTGCCCCTGTTGCCGGAGCAGGGTGTGGCACCGCTGAGGGCCCTCACCTTCCGCGTCAACCGCCTGCTGGAAAGCATCAACGATGCCGATCGGGCCCGCTCCAGCCTGCTGCGAGGCTTGACCCACGACCTTGCCTCGCCCCAGACCCGACTGCTCCTTCACACCGAAAGTCTGCGGGAGATCGTGCAAGGCGAGGCCTTGCAAAAGGTTGAGGCCATCGAGAACGATTTGCGCCAGCTGATCGCCATTACCGAACAGCTGGGGCTGATCGGCGAGCCGTCACTGCCGGCGCGGCGGCGCACAGCCGTGGGTCTCGACGATCTCTGCGCCCGGGTTGTGGGCTCCTATCCGCCTGCGCTGATCCGGCTGCGGGTTCCGCGGCTGGTGGTGATGGTGGAAAGCCTGGGGCTGGAACGTGCGCTCTGCAACTTGATCGACAATGCCCTCGAATACGGTGCGCCCCCGGTGCAGATCAGCGCCCGTCGCCAAAGCAGCCAGCTGCTGCTGCAGGTGGAGGATCACGGCACGGGGCTGGCCAGCCCCACCCAGCTCACCATGACGAATCCACCTGTCGCCAGCGACCGTCAGCGTCGCCGCCATCGCGGCCTGGGGCTGGAGATTGTCGATCGCTTTTGCCGCGACCATGGCGGCCGGCTGCTGCTTCAGCCCTCGCGGCTGGGGGGCCTATCCGCCACGTTGCAACTGCAATCCCAGCCGGATGCACCGCTGTTTGTTTGAGGCTGTTGCGGTTGCCCTTAGCGCCCGGGGCGGCACTCCCCCGCTCCCATGTGGGCCAGGTACTGGCGGCCCCGTTCGGGCAGCCATCGGCCGATCCCCGCAACACCGCCGCCCTGAACAGCACGTGGCTCCCCAGGTCGCCAGGCTGGTGATAGGCCATTCCCGGCACCAGCCGATGCTGTTTCAAATCCGCCACGTCTTGGACTACGCCTACGACCGGCCCGTGTTCCTCGAACCGCACACGCTGCGGCTCACGCCAAGGCAGGACGCCAGCCAACGGCTGCTGCGCCACCACCTGGAGGTGCAAACCCCGGCCAGCGGCCATTGCGCCGTCCAGGAGCCGGAGGGCAGCGAAGGGATTGTGCTCTGGTTCAACGAACAACGCCAACAGCTCCGCATCGAGGTCGAAAGCCAGGTGGAAACCCTCCGCCACAACCCCTTCGATTGGATTGTGAGCGCGGCTGAAGCCCGGCGTCTGCCCGCCGCCTATGCCCCCCCACTGAACGCCAGCCTTGAGCCCTGCCTGGCCGGGGAACAGCATCCGGAAGTGCGCGGCTGGGCCCGGGCGATCGCCGCTGAGGTGGATCAGAACAGCATGGCCTTTCTGATCACCCTCGCCGATCGGATCCACCATGGCTTCCACCATGTCGGCCGCCTCGACGGTGCCCCCCTGCCCCCGGAGCAAACCCTGCGGGAGCGGTGCGGCGCCTGCCGGGATACGGCGGTGCTGTTCATGGCGGCCTGTCGCAGTCAGGGTTTGGCGGCCCGATTCGTGAGCGGCTACTCCTGCCACCATCCGCCCGAGGTGAGCGAGCACGAACTGCATGCCTGGGCCGAGGTGTATCTGCCCGGGGGCGGCTGGCGCGGTTACGACCCCAGCCTGGGCTTGGCGGTGGCCGATGGGCACGTGGTGCTGGCCGCGGCGGCCGATCCGGCCCTCGCCGCCCCCCTGAGCGGCACCTACCGGGGCACCGGCGCCAGTTCCCGGCTCAGCTACACCGTGAAGCTGGAGCTGCTCGACCAACCTGAGCCGCCGAAGCCTTGAAGCGAGCACGCTCCCAGGACTGGGGGCGGCAACCCCAGCCACGTTCCTCCCGCCAGCCGCGAAAGGCTGATCGCCGTTCATGGCGCGCTCGAATGCCCCATGTTGAGCCGAGCTGGCCCAGTACGCCTGGAAGCCGGCACAGCCAGAGCCGCTAGGGGAGGCGGCAAAACCGGCGTCGGCGCCGAGTCGCAGGCGAAACAACCGCAGCTGGCCGTAGCGCAGCCGGAAAGCCTCCACATCGAGCGGCGCCAGAGACCGGAGACCAACGGGAGCAGGGTGCTCGATGGTCTGGGCGAGGTCAGCCGCCCACCCGCCCGGGGAGACGCCCGCAACCAGTGCCGCTGACCTGACGGCCACCGCCCCAGAACGGAACTCCCCGGCATCCCTGGCCAGGCCCAACCGGGCGGCATCGCTACGGGGTGGGGCGGGAGTCCCTGGTCAGTGCCCGGCGCTGACCAGGCCGCGCCGGACGGGGCGCAGGCGCCGGAAGGTGAGATTCAGCCGGGGCTCCCGCAGCCGCAAGCGGCGCGGCAAGCAGTGCAACCAGTGCCGCTGGGTG
Organism: Cyanobium sp.; assembly: GCA_044234415.1. GTDB lineage: Bacteria > Cyanobacteriota > Cyanobacteriia > PCC-6307 > Cyanobiaceae > Cyanobium. The sequence goes on along the minus strand of JBIIIX010000224.1, from coordinate 977 downwards.
GGCGGATCCAGCACCAGCAGGTCGCCGCTGGCCAGTTCGAGATCGAGGGGCTGACCATCGCCGGCGCGGGGCCGCAGCCGGAAGCAGCGGCTCGCCCCGAGGCTCAGGGACGCGATGGAGGCCTCAGGGTCGAGCTCAGGTTCGGCATCGGCGTGCCAGCCCATGGCATCGCGCCCATCGCGGTACAGGTTCAGCAACACGCCCTGGAAACCCTGATCGGGCGCCAGAGCAAGCTGGTCCTCGATCTGCCGGCGCAACCGCGTCAGCGGCGGCGTCCAGGGCTGGGGAGCCTGTTGCAAACCGCTGTAGGCATAGGCATGGCCAGGATCGGCCACCCAGCAACTCAGCCGCGGAACCGCATGGCAGCGGCCGTACAGGCTGATGCGGGGCTGCTGCCAGGCGGTGGAGTTCCGCAGCAACTGGAACCAGTCGTCGGGATCGGCCAGCCAGCCACGCCAATGGCGCAGCCGCAGCCCATCAGCCCGAATTGAGTCGAGAGCCGGTGGGGCCGTCATCAGCGCTGCTGGCATGAGCGCGGTCATCAACGACAGCTGCAGCGGATCCGGTTTGGACATCGCCCATCGCCATCGCGAAACCCGCGCAAGCTTGGCGCGGCGAGAAAGCCGGTGGCGGCAGGGCCAGCGACAGGCCCGGCCGGGGTGGCGCCCGATCGGCCGCCCAACAGCGACGTTAGAGATGATCCACCAGGTTATCTAGCTTCGCGATCACCGCGTCGAAGCTCTGGAGGGTCTGGAGCAGCGGAGGACCGTTGTTGCACAGATCGGCATCAGCCCTGGTGAGTCGCGTGACGCCCTGCCTGCCGAGATCCTCGTAGGTGGCCAGGGTCCGCTGCGTCGCCGCGGCGGTGTTGCGCGCCTCAGCCCCTGAGCGGCCGCTGGGTTGTGCTGTCGGTCGCGGCGCTGCGGAACGGCTTCGTCATGATCCCTTGCGACAGCCATCGGCAACCATCAGCAGGG
>JBIIIX010000223.1:0-5135 GCA_044234415.1 Cyanobium sp. | reverse complement strand
TCTGCAGGGCCATCGCGTCAGCTGCCTGGGGGGTGGAAGCAGCCAGGAGCCTAGGCGGCGGAGGCTGAGGGCCGACCTGCCTGGCCTGGTCGGACCATGGGGCGGCAGCCGGGCCAGCTGGCGGCAGCCGGGCCATGGGGCGTGAGCCGGGCCAGATGGCGTCAGCCGAGCCGGGCCTGCACCGTCCGCAACGGCAGACAGGGCTGCGGCTTGACAGGCCAGAGGGAGGTGGAATCCTAGGGGCGGTAAGGGATCGGGAGAACGCTTCGGCCCAGTGCCCTGGCCGTGAAGTGGCCCCCATTTCTGGGCGGCTGCGGGAACATTGGCTACATTCAGAACTGAAGTCGATCCTTCTTCTTCCCGTGCTCAAGCGTCTCATCGCCGGTCTCTGCGTGGGATCAGCCATCGTCACTGTGGCTCTTCCCGCCTCGGCCGGCCGCTACACCTCGTCCATTGACAACGACCTGCCCATCCGCTGGAACACCGGCGGTGCCGTCTGGTCCACTTCTCAGGATTCCATCGACACCTTCCTCTCCACCGGCTCGATCACCGACCGCGGTCTAGAGGGCGGCCTCAACCGTTCGGGCTGGACGTCCGAGGAAGTCCGCGCCGGCATGAACAAGGCCTACGCCGTCGATTTGGTCGGCGTCTCCCGCTTCCTCTATTCGGACGCTGGTGTGCGCTTCCTCAAGAACGCCAGCGCCAGCTACTTCCCTTACTACTCGATGGATACCTACGCGGTGCAAGCGCTGCGTTCCGCCATCATTTCTGATGCCGCCGACGGCAGCATCTCCTCCGTGGGCATCATGCGCGCCCTGCCGACCGACTTCCGTCTGGCCGATTTCTGCAACACCTACACCGGTGCTCAGAACATCTGCGCCGAAGGCCGTTGCCAGGCTGGCACCAACCAGTGCACCTCGCTGTTCTCCTGGTACGTGTTCCTGCCCGCCTGCATCCAGGCCAACCAAAAGGCTGACCCTGTGGCTGCCGTGCGCACCAATCCTGCCGCACCCATGCAACAGGCTCCGATTCGCGGCCTCTGGTGATCGGCTCGGTGGTCTAGCCACCACCGCGATCGCCCCTCAAGCGCCCCGGCCCCGGCCGGGGCTTTTTTTGTCCGGGCGCCGTCCCGGTCGGGCACTCCTGGGCGGGGCGAAGGCGGAGCTCCGTCGGCCATCCAGCAGGCGATGGTCCAGAAGCTGCACCACACGGCCGCCGCGGCGCTGCTGAAACGTGGCCACCAGCCGCTCGATCTCCGCGGCGGCGAACTCCTGGCCCAGCTGCCGCAGATAGGCGCCATCGGGAGCGAACCAGCGCTGCAGCAAGGCATCGCTGAGCGGCAGCTCCAACCGCTCCTGCCAGGCGCTGGGGCACAGCTCCCACCCCAAGGCCTTGAGCTGGCCCTCGAGCGCCTCGCTCGCCTGCCACGGCAGGCGCAACTCCGGCTGCTCCAGCTCCCGGGCCCGCTCCAGCAGGGCGCGCAGGGAGGCCTCCAGGGGCTCTCCCCCCCGCTCCAGCAGGCATCCGGCTGGGCCCAGGCCGGGATGGCTGAACAGCCAGCGCAGCTGCGCGCCCTCCGCCGCCAGGCCGCTCAGTTGCTCCAGCCAGCGTTGCCGCAGCTCCGGCGCGACGTCGCGCAACGGCTGGCGGGCGGCGATCCAGTCGAAGCGCTGGGAGCCCTCCGGCTGGGCGGCCAGCAGGGCAGCCAGCCGCTCGGGCTCGCTCGACGCAACCTGCAGCAGCCTCGGCCGGCGCAGCTGATCCAGCAGCTGCAACTGGGCCTCCAGGCGCAGGCGCTCATCCTCTGACGCCACGGTCACCACCACCTCGCCCTCGGCGCAGGTTTGCAGTGGATCCAGGGCCCAGAGCAACGAATGGGCATCCAGCACCAGCACCCGATCGAGGCGGCCCAGGGCGGCGTCCTGCCAAAAGCGCCGCCGCAGCCGGTCGAGCCGCTCCCCTTCCGCCGCGGCCTGCCGCCGCAGCCAGCGTTCCAGCAGCGGATCCTCGGCGCCGCTGCTGAGCCGCTCCGGCTGATCGAAGGCGGTTTCGGCCGTGGCGGCCAGCTGGGCGGCGCGGCGCCGCTGCAGCAGCGGCCCCAGCTGGCCTTCCCAACCCAAGGGGCCCGGCTGCCAGAACACCTCACCCTGCAGGCTGCTGGGCAGGTACTGCTGCGCCACCCAATGCTCCGCATAGGCATGGGGATAGCGGTAGCCGACGCCATCCCCAAACGCCGGGCCATCGCGGTTGGCATCGCGCAGGTGGGCGGGCACAGCTTGGCGATTGGCGTTGCGCACGGCCTTAATGGCGTCGAAAAAAGCCAGGCTGCTGTTGCTTTTCTCGCAGCCCGCCAGGTAGAGGGCGGCGTGGGCGAGGGGGTAAAGGCCCTCCGGCAGGCCCACCCGATCAAAGGCGGCGGCGCAGGCCTCCACCACCACGATGGCCTGGGGATCGGCCAGGCCCACATCCTCCCCGGCGGCGATCAACATGCGCCGGAAGATGAAGCGCGGGTTCTCGCCGGCCTCCACCATCCGCGCCAGCCAGAACAGGGCGGCATCGGGATCGGAGCCCCGCAGCGACTTGATGAAGGCGCTGATCGTGTCGAAATGGGCGTCGCCCTGCTTGTCGTAAAGCACGGCCCGCTGCTGGATCGATTCCTCGGCGATCGCCAGATCGATGGCGATCACCCCCTCGGCGTCGGCGGCGGTGGTTTCCACCGCCAGCTCCAGGGCATTGAGCAGGCTGCGGGCATCGCCGCCGGCCATCGCCACCAGATGGTCGGCGGCGGCGGGATCGAGCCGCACGGGCCGATCGCCATAGCCCCGCTCGGCGTCGGCCAGGGTGCGGCCCAGCAACTGGCGTAGATCGTCGGCCTCCAGCGGTTGCAGACGAAACAGCCTGGAGCGGCTGACCAGCGCCTTGTTCACCTCGAAGAACGGGTTTTCCGTGGTGGCGCCGATCAGGCTGACGGTGCCGTTCTCCACCCAGGGCAGCAAGGCGTCCTGCTGGGCGCTGTTGAAACGATGCACCTCATCGATGAACAGGATCGTGCGCAGGCCATGGCGAGCCAGGCGCTCCCGGGCGGCCTCCACCTCCTGGCGCAGCTCCTTCACCCCAGCCAGCACCGCATTGAGGCTGCTGAAGTGGGCACGGGTGTGGCCGGCGATGATGCGGGCCAGGGTGGTCTTGCCGGTGCCGGGGGGGCCATGCAGGATCAAGTTGCCAACCCGGTCGGCGTGGATGGCGCGACGCAACAAGCGCCCCGGACCAAGGATCCCCTCCTGCCCGACGAAATCCTCAAGGCTGCTGGGGCGCATGCGATCCGCTAGGGGGGCGATGCGCCGCAGTTGCTGTTCGCGCTGGTGGTCGAAGAGATCGCTCACGGCCGCCCTGGGGCGCGCTGCAAACCTCCCCTTATCCTGGCCCCGAACTCAACGCTGCACAGGGCCCCGATCGGCGATGCACTTGTGGCCAACAAGCCCTGCCGATAACGCTCGGCCCCAGCTGTCGCAGGCTGGATCTTCAGCTGACACCCCCGCGGCTGCCGCCGCCAGCACTGCCATCGCCGCTGCCCGCGCCGCAGCTCCCGCCGCTGACCTCGCCGCTGCCGCGCAGGCACCGCCGAAGCCGGGGTGGGGCTTGCGGGGGAGGGGAGAGCGAAGGCTGCTCCTCAGCCGTTGCCTGCCCGTGCTGAGCATTGGCCTCCTGGCGGGCTGCGCCGCCCCCACCCCGCCGCCGCCCGCCCCGCCCCAGGTGCGGCTTGTGCGGCCGCGCCCGATCGATCGGATCGACTCCGCCACGTACCAGAGCACGTTGGAGGCGATCCGGGAGCTGCGGCTGGCGCCGGAGATTGCCGGCCGCATCGTTGCCATGCCGGTGTACGAGGGGCAGGAGGTGAAAGCGGGCCAGTTGCTGTTCCGCCTGGATCAGATCCAGCTGCAGGCGGAGGTGAATGCCGATGCGGCCGAAGCCCGCAAAAACCAGGTGAACGCCGAGCGTTATATCTTCCTCAATGATCAAGGCGCCGTTTCCAGCAAGGATCGCGATTTTTACGTGACCCAGGCGATCCAGAGCCGCGACAAGCTGCGGGCCACGATGGCGACCCTTGGCTACAAGAACGTCGTCGCTCCGATCGCCGGCTATGTGGGAAACCTCAACTACAAGCTCGGCGATGTGATCCAGGCCGGCAGTGTCGTCACCAGCGTGATCGACAACAGCAGGTTGTGGGTAAGGATCGATGTGCCGGCGCCGCTCAGCGACCGCGTGCGGCGAGGCTTGCCGGTGCTGCTGCAGGGACCGGATCCGCGCCGCCCCAAGGCCGTCGGCCAGGTGGTGTTTGTCGCCCCCTCGCTCGATAAGGACCGCCAGACGTTGCTGGTGAAAGCCCTCTTCTCCAATCCCGATGGCAGCCTGCGCAACAACGAGCGGGTCAGCGCCACGGTGCTGTTTTCGCGTCAGCCGGTGCTGGCCATCCCCGAGCAGGCGGTGCTGCTCCAGGCCGGCAAGTCGTTCGTGTTTCTCGCGGTGAGCGTGGTGGAGGCCCAGATGCGCCTGGGCCGCACGCTCAAACCCACCCCGCCCGCCGACCTGCCGGTGGTGGTGCAGGTGCCGGTGCAGCTGGGCACGTTGCAGGGCGGGGCCTACCCGGTGCTGTCGGGCCTGAGGCCCCAGGATGCGGTGGTGCTGGGCAATTTGGCCCAGCTGCGCAGCGGCCTGTCGGTGCAACCAAACCAGGGGATGGCCGCCACCGCGCCAATGGCCCGATGAGTCTTTCCGATACCTTCATCCGCCGCCCGGTCCTCAGCACGGTCTGCAGCATCTTGATCCTGATGGCGGGGCTGATCAGCCTGCCGTTGCTGCCGATCGAGAACCTGCCGAACATCGCGCCGCCCACGGTGCAGGTGAACGCCACCCTGCCCGGCGCCGATGCGCTGACGGTGGAGAGCGCCGTGACCGGCCCCTTGGAGGAACAGATCAATGGCGCGCCAGGGATGGATTACATCACCTCCTTTAGCACCAGCCAGGGCAGCAGCCAGGTGAATGTGGTGTTCAAATCCGGCAGCGATCCGGACATTGATCAGGTGAATGTGCTGAACCGGGTGCAAACGGCCACCCCCCAGCTGCCGCCCCAGGTG
>JBIIIX010000222.1:0-5154 GCA_044234415.1 Cyanobium sp. | reverse complement strand
GGGAATGAGCAGCCAGCCGAGCCGGGCGCCGTTGCGCTGATAGGCGGCCATCTTCTGGCGCAGGGCGGTGAGGCCGCGGGGGCCCTCATCGCTGGGACTGGCCAGCTCAACCACTAGATCGGGGCAAAGGGGGCGCGAAACTTGCGCGCTGCTCGGGGCTGAGGGGCTGCCAGCGATCGAGGGCCACCAGGGAGGCATCGGGGCTCAGCACCGAGCCGTCGGGAAGACGGAAGCCGCTGGAGCTGTCGAAGAGCTTCAGCGGCAGGTCGCTGGCACGCAGTGCAAGGCCCAGGACGACCATCAAGGAGCCGTTGCGGGCGCCGGCTTCGCTGCCGGTGGGGGTCATCAGGATCAGGGAACCATCGGCCGCCAGCTCCAACACCGCCTCGGGATTGGCCTGGCACAGCACCTCGAACTGCTCGGGGGTGAAACGCAGGCCAGCCCAGAGCGAAGCGGGCAACGTCAGCGCTTCCGGGAGCCCGAGCTCGGCTGGACTCCCAGCGGGATCCCGCCCAGGGTGGCCGGCTGGCTTCGTCCGATCTGCCTCGATCGGGATCAGGGCCATGGGCAAGAGCCTCTGCCGATCGCTACGGGCCTAACGAATCAGTCCCGGCCGGGCGCTTGCTGGTTCCGGCCGCGGGGTGTGGCGATGACCAGCCACCCGGATGTGGCCGATCGTTGGCTCAGCTCTCCCGCCGCAAGCGCTCCAGCCAGTCCTGTTGTTGGCCGGCATTGATCCAGCCGGTGGCGATTGTTTTCGTGTGCTGCTGGCTGATCCGGCCGCGATGGAGGTGCGAGAGCCCGGCCGGGAAGATCGCCAGCACGCCCCGCTCGGCCTCCACCTGGTGGTGTTGCCAGTGGAATTCGGTGCCGCCGTCCGGCACGTCGTTGCAGTAGAGGATCCAGGCCAGCACACGGCGGATCGGTTCGGTGGCTTCGTCGCTGGTGGTCCAGTCGGCATGCCAGGCATAAAAGCCCTCGCCGGGGGCATAGCGCTGCAGGTTGAAGATCGGCAGCACGAACAGGCTCTGCTCCGGGCAGCACTGGCGCAGCAGCGGCCGCTCCTGCAGGTAGCGCTCCAGCCCGGCCTGAACGCCCCTGAGGATCACCTCGGCCAGGGCATAGGCCTCGGGATCGGAGCGGTCGATCGCCACCAGGCTGATGTCCGTCGACACCTTGGCCGGCCGGGGGGCTGCCGCGGCGGGACCAGCCGCCGCCTCCCCAGCTGCGGACTGACCCGCCACCGCTGCCGGGCCCGGGTCCGCCTCCGGCTCTGGGCCACCGCTGCGGAACGCCACGCCGCGACGCTGCAGATCAGCACGGCGATCGAAGAAGGCCAAAATCGCGTCCGCGAGGGCCCGATAGCCGTCGTTGCGGTAGGTGGCGATCAGCTGCATGGGCGGCGGGATTTAGGTGCTGGGGCCGTGCCGGAGCACGCGCCAGGGCAGCCGCGTCACGCCGTCCTCAGCCGCCAGCCAATGCTCTGGATCAGCCAGCAGCGGCAGCAGCCCTTCCCGCTCCAGGGCCTGGCGCAAGCGCTGGCGATCGAGCGGCGCCTGGGGATCCTCGGCCAGGGCGAGGGCCTCGGCCTCGGCCGGGTCGGCCAGCAGACGCAGGCCCAGCTCCTCCAGTTCGCGGCTGAAGAACAGCTGCCGCAGGCGGGTGGTCTGCAGCGAGCCGAGGGCGGCGGCAAATTCCTCCAGCGCCTCGCGCTCGCCGGAGCAGCCGCAGTTGAGCGCCAGCCAGATCAGCAGCTTGGCCCAACTCTCGGCACTCCACAGGGGCTGGAAGCTGGCGCGATGCTGACGCACCAGCTCATCGATGGCGAAGGCGAACAGCCGGGCCTGCCAGGCGCTGACGGGCGAGGTTGGCATCTGAGCATTCATGGGGCCATCCTCACCGCTGGAGGGTCAGGCGGCACCGGGGCGGGCAAACTGCGGAGGCAACGCAGCGGAGCCGGCCCCGATGGCCCTCGATCTCAACGACCCGAACATCGAGTTTTCGGACCTCGTCGAGGCCTACCTGACCTGGACCCTGGCCGTTCTCAACGACGAAAAGCTTGATGGCGACAAGCTGCTCACCGAGGAGATCGCCGAAGATGGCTTTAACGCCATGCGTTTCCTGCCGGATGTGGTGACGAGCGCCATCGAAACCACCCTGGCGCGGGTCTACGACGTGGATCCTGAGGAACTCAGCGCCCTCCTGTATCCGGAGGAATGAGGCGGGTGCGCCGCAGCTCCCAGCCCATCCTGAGCAGCCGCTTCGCTCCCATCACCACGCCAGTGTGGGGCGCGGGGGTTGGGGGCAAGCCGCGGCCCAGGTCGCGCATTCGCTGATGGCACGGCTCCCGCGCCATAGCCGTGGGTCTTGGGTCGCGCCATTGCCGCCGCGCGCCGTTGGCCGCACCATCGCCGCCTGGCTCCTTAGAACCTCCGCCCGGGGCCTGACGGTCGCCGCCGCTAGCGCCGCCGGGCGTCGCCGTGGCCTCGCGGCGGCCTTGGCCCTGATCGGCGGCAGCGGGCTTGTAGCCGGCTGCGCCGCCTTCAGTCAACGCGCCCCGGTGGTGGTGTTCCTCGCGATTTCGACGCTGGGCAATGAGGCGGTTAACCGCGACAGCACGGAGCAGTTCGCGCACGGGTTTCGAGAAACGCTGCAGCGCTTTCAGCAGATCCATCCGAGTGTGCAGGTTCGGTTGGCGGTCTATCAGGAGAAGATGCTGGGCTTTGCCCTGAGTCGCCGGCAGCGCAGCGGCCTCGGCCCCGACCTGATCGCCACCACGGCCGAACAAGCCCATGCCCTGCAGCAGCAGGGACTGCTGGAGCCCATTCCCCTTGGCCCGCGGCAGCGCGAGGCCATCCAACCCTCCCTGCTGCGGCGGGTGACCGACCGCCAGGGCCGCATCTTCGCCCAACCGGTGCTGGTGCTGGCCCAGCTCGCCTGTTACGACACGCGCCGCCTGCGCCAGGCGCCGACGACCATGCAGGAGCTGCTGAGCGCCAGTGCCGCCGGTGCCAGGGTCGGCCTGTCCCTGCAAGTGCGGGAACTGTTCTGGTCAGCCGGCAGCCTCGGAGCCCTACCCGCGATTCGCACCGCCGTGCATGGCGGTCAACCGGATCCGCGGCAGATGCAGGGCCTGCGCACCTGGTTGCGGTGGCTCCAGGCCGCCGAGAGCCAAAGCCGGCTCAGCTTCCTGGACAACGAGATCCAGCTGCGTGATGGCCTGCGCAGCGGCCAACTCGACTGGATCACCTGCCCCAGTAGCGATCTGCAGGTGCTGCAACGCTCCCTGGGCCGTCATCTCGGCGTCGCCCCCCTGCCCAACGGCGATGGCTTCGAGGCGTCCCCGATCAGCGTGCTGCGCGTGCTGTCCCTGGGCCGGGGCTCCAGTCCGCGGCAGCGGCAGCTGGCGATTGAGCTGGCTCACTTCACTCTCAACCCCTTGATGCAACGCAGCCTCACCCTGCTGAACCGCAGCGTGCTGCCGGTGAATCCACGGGTGAGCGTGCCGGTCAGCGCCTCCCACGTGCTGGCCGCCTTGGAGATGGCCAGCCGGCAGGCCGAGCAAGCGGGGCCGGTGCTGGCGGTGTTGCATTCGGCCGATCCCCGCATCCCCCGCCTGCGGGAGGTGCTGGTGCAGGAGGTGTTCGCTGAGCTATCGCCCGACCAGGCCGCCCAAAAGCTAGTGGCCATCCTGCGGGGCCCGCCATGAGGGAGCTGCTGCTGGAGAGCTTGGGCTGGCTGGGCTATCTGGAGCGCGTTGGGGTGCTCCTGCAGCTTCTGGCCCTGGCGCTGGTGCTGGCGATCGGCCAGCTGCCGGCCGCGCGGCATTGGCGGCGCGGCCATGCGCCCCTGCTGGCCACCTGGTTGGCGATCGGACTGGCCCTGCTGCTCAGCCTGGGGTTGCAGCTCGCCGGCGAGCCGGCGGGCCTGCTGCAAATCCTGGCGCTGCTCTGGCTGGGCTGGAGCTTGCTGGATGGCCTGGAGCCGCTGCTGCTTCGGCGGCTGCCGCCCCGGCGGGTGCGGGAGCTGCTCACCAACCTGCTGCGGCCCTGCTATCTGGCCTTTGCCGTGGCGGCGCTGGTCAGCGAAGTCGACAGCCTCCCCAACCTGGCCGTGATTCCGCTCGGGAGTCTCTTTGGGGTGGAGATCAACCTGGGCGAGCTCTGCGTCTCGCTGCTCATCCTCTACCTGCTGTTGATCGGCTCCGCCCCCCCGGCCGCCGTGCTGGCCTGGCTGCTGCGGCGCTTGCTCGGCTTCAGCGAGGGCACCAGCAAGGCGGTTGAGCTGATGTTGCGTTACACGGTGGTGGGAATCGGTATCGCCGGCCTGGCCTACCAGCTGGGCTTCAACAGCACCGCCTTGCTGGCGATCGCCGGCGGCCTTTCGGTGGGCCTGGGCTTCGGGGTTAAGGAGGTGTTCTCCAACTTCATCAGCGGCCTCTGGCTGTTGTTCGAAGGATCGGTGCGCCCGGGTGAGGTGTTGATGATCGATGGCGATGCCTGCGAGGTGCGGCAGTTGGGCCTGCGGGCCACCTTGCTCTGGCGCGGCCGCGACAATGCCGAGCTGCTCATCCCTAACCAATCCTTCTTCACCCAGTCGGCTACCACTTACACCGGCAGCGATCGGCTGCGGCGCAGTGAGGTGCGGGTTGGAGCGGCCTACCGCCACGACCCGGCCCAGGTGATCGCGCTGTTGGAGGCCACAGCCAAGGAGGTGCCCCTGGTGCTGACCAGTCCGGCGCCGAAGGCGCTGATGCTCAGCTACGGCGATTCGGCGATCAACTACGCGCTGCGCTTTTGGATCGCGAACCCGATGGAGGGCGTGGGGATCTGCAGCGCCGTGAACCAGGCGATCTGGCAGGCCTTCCAGCGGGAGGGCATCGAGATCCCCTTCCCCCAGCAGGTGCTGCACACCACTCGCTTGGAGGCCCCCGCCAGCCCGGGGTCGCCCCCGCCGCCGGTCGCGACCGCGCCAACCGCTGGCGGCGGCACCGCCGGAGGGCTTGGGGGATGGAGCGCAACCGCGGCAGCGGACGCAGCCCCGGACCCAGCTGCTGGCAAGCCGGGGGAGCCGGGCTGAAGGCGGCCGGCATCCGCCAGCCGCCTTCGATCTGGTCCGTCCGCGGGCAAAAACCCGAATGTCCGCCCCCGGGAG
>JBIIIX010000220.1:0-5189 GCA_044234415.1 Cyanobium sp. | reverse complement strand
ACGGCGGGCCTCCGGATGCGGCGGCCTTGCTGGCTTTCGCCGAGTTCATCCACGGCAAGCCCTTCACCGAGCCGGTGCTGACACTCAGCCAGCTCAAAGCCGCGGTGTGCCAGGTGTTTGGCTGTGAGAACGCCAAACAGCTGCGCCAATCGAGTGAGTTCAACCTGGCGATGGCCGGCCGCGGCGTTGATCTCAAAACCAAGGCCGACTGGCAAAAGCTCTACCGCGAGTGGGTGGGCGTTCCCCAGGCGGAACGAGATCGCAGCGGTGCCACCTGCATCAATGGCATCGACGTGTTGGAGAACTTCCGGCCCTGGCATGTGTTCGGCCTGGAGCCCGCCACCGCCAGCGCCGACGACATCAAGGATGCCTTCCGCCGCCTGGCCAAGGAGCACCATCCCGACGTGGGTGGTGATGCGCGCGTGATGGAACGCCTGCAGAAAATGCGCGACTCTTTACTGGCTTTTCGCTGAACATGTCCTCCACTTCATCCACGGCCAAGCGCGGCTCCCGACGAGAACGAGATTCATTTTCCCATGAAGAGGCCGCCAAGATGTTGGGCACCAGCCCCGCGAAACTGGATCGAATCTGCAGGGAGTTTGATGCCGATCCCAATGATGAATGGGATCTGATCGAGGGAGAGTTCTTTGAGTACGAGCCGGGCCAGGCCCGCAAGCGCCGCTTCTACGAAGAGGGCGTGATGGCCATCGCCAAATACCTCGAGGAAACCGAAGGGGGCAGCTTTCTGGCCAGGCTGAAGGAGTTCTTCACCCATCACCGCGCACGTGTGACCCGTGCTCTGGTTCAGAGGCGGATCATCCAGGTGACGCAGGATCGTGGGGCTGTTCAGATCCGCGGCGAGCTGCTGTTTTTAGACCAGCGATCCGTTGTGCGGGTGCTGGGGACCAACGGCAAAGGAATGGTTGGAACGATCAGACGCATTGAAGCGGCCGATGCCAGCCTTGAGGGAGCGGAAGCCCTGCAGCCTGGCTTGCATTTTGACGACTTCCCCGAAGCGTCTGGACGATTCTGGAGTCAGGTCGGCATTGTCCGCCTCGCCCGAACGATGCAGGATCGCGGCCGGATCAGTAAGGCGCGCAAAGCCTGGGTGAAGGCTGTGGCCGATGTGGCGGAGGGCTGCTTTGAGGTGCAGCGCAAGGAACTGGAAAGTCACGAGGCGAAGGTGAAACGCGCCAAGGAGCGTGCCCGCAAGAAAGAAGGTCGCTGCCAAATCACGCTGCTCACACCCAAGCCTTCCGATCGCAACCCGATCGAGCTGGAGGTGCACCATCTCTTCGATGCCGCCTCAAGGCCGGATCTGGCGGCGCTGGACGACAACCTGCTGGTGATCCATTCCACCCTGCACCGCAACTTCCACAAATGGGTGGGAAATCGTCCCTGCGAACCCAAGGACTTTGTCGACTATCTGCTCCGCAATGAGCTCAGCCACTTCCAAGGCAGCCCCAGCACCCGCGTGCGCCAGGAGCAACGCCAGCAGAAGCTGATCCACCGCCTGGAGCTGCTGCAGGCCCGCTACGAGGGCAACCGGCTGCTCTACTGATGCAACACCGACGATTCTGCCGCCGCAGGTCAGGCGTTGCCGTGCCGCAGTGCTGCCAGGCTGCTATTTGACTTGCTAAGCGAATTGACTTGCTAAGCGAATTGACTTGGCGGGAGAATTGGCTCGGCGGGGATTTGTTTCGCGGGGATTTGGTTGCGCGGGGGACTGATTGCGTGGGGAACTGATTGCGTGGCGAAATCCTGGCGATTCCTGGCCATCAGCGGCCCCTTTCGGTTCTCACACCAGGGTGTTGGGGAGCTCCGAACCTTGGGGGGAGGCCCGAAGCAAATGGTTCGGCTCGCCCCTCCCCGGCTTGCGGCCAGGGCGACGACAGTGAGCTCAACCGGGGCGATCCAAGCCGTTGCCGATCACCCCGCACCCGCATCGTTCGTCTTCGCCATCATGCTGACCCTCCGTTCTTCCTCTCCCTTCGATCTGTTCGATCGTCTCGATCAACAGCTCAGCCAGCAGCTGCAAACCGCTGAGCGCGTTCCCGCCGCCGAGGTGCACGACACCGCCGAGGCCTACGAGGTGGTTCTGGAACTACCCGGTGTCGACAAGGCCGCCATTGAGGTGAAGGCCAGCGAGCGCACCTTGCTGATCAGCGCCGAACGCCGCAGCCAGCGTCAACTGGGAGGCCAGAGCGGCGAAGCTGCCGGCTCCGCGCCTGCCAGCGAAGCCCCCGCCCCGAGCGAGAAGGCCCGCGGTCCGTTACTGAGCGAGTTCCGCTACGGCACCTGGAGCCGCAGCTTCCGCTTCCCGCAGCCGATTGAGCGCGAGCGGCTGCAGGCCGTCTACCGCGACGGGTTGTTGATCGTCACCGCTCCCAAGGCCAACAAGGTGAGCAGCGTCACCGTCAAGGTGGAGGGCTGATGCGCTGATGGCTGGCCTGGGCTGAAGCCTGAACTGGGCTGCGGCCCTTCCCATGAGAACCCTCGCCCCCGACTTCGGTCGGGGGTTTTTGTTGCTGGCCTCCCGCCGGGCAGCCGCCCATCCACGGGGCTCGAACCGCGACAGGCCGCCAGGACCGCAGGCCTGGCGGTACTGCCTTCCAGGCCCGCGCTCAGCCGCGGGCCTGGAAGGCACGGCGGATTTGGTCCAGCCAGTTGCCGGGGAGATCTCCCGAGCGCAGCTGAACACTGGCCATCGAACGGGCCAAGGGCAGCCCGCCGCGCCGCAGGATCGCCGCAACATGCAGGCTCACGGCGAGGGCGAGCAGCAGCCAGGCCAACAGGTGCACGCTGTAGACGGGTTGATTCAACTGGCCCTCACGCAGCCAGTCCTCCTCCATCAACTTGCCGCTGCCCACAGCCAGGGCCAAGGCCAGCAGGGCGAGGGCATTGGCGGGCTGGCGCAGCCGAGCGCGGCCGAGGCTGAGGGCATAGAGCCCAAACAGCGCCGCGATCGGCCAAAGCAGAACCGCAAACGAGCCGTGGATGTCGATCCAGGCACCGGGAAGCGCAAACGGCAACCGCCCGAAACGTCCGTCGTGGCTGGAGTAGACCAGCAGCCCCGTGAACCAGGCCAACGGCACCAGCAGGGCGGTGGCGCCATGCAGCAGGCGCAGCAGGGAGGGTTGGTAGGGGCGGGGCATCGGGGTTACAGGGAGCCTGTTGGAGCCTGGCGCAGCGGACCGTGGCCTCGCTGCTGGCGGCCCAGGCCCCCTTGCGGCATCGCCATGGCTCTCAACACATTGGTCGCCAACAGAACGAGCGACAAGGCTTGATCCAGCAACAGGGCTTGTGCCCGCAATAAGGCTTGTGCCGGCAAGGGAGAACGACACCACGCCGGGGAACACCCGCCTCAGGGCGGTTTCGGCCCCTCCGCTCCGAACAGGCCGTTGAGCTGCCGCAGCAACTGGCGCGCTTCCAGCAGCAGCTGCTGCGCTTGCTTCAAGGTCTGCTCGGCGTTGGAGCCGGTGCGGCTGAGCTGTTGCAGGCCGCGGCGCAGCTCCGGCGCCGTGGCCGCTGTTTCCCGCTGCAGGCTGCCGCTGAGGCGGTTCACACTGGCGAGGCTCTGGCGGGTTTCAACCAGGCCGCGGCGCAGTTCCGGGGCTGTGGCGGCGGTCTCGCGCCGCAACGTGGCGCTGAGGCCATCCACGCCGACCAGGCTGCGGCGCGCCTGCCGCAGGGTCTCGGGCAGATCGCTGGCCGTGAGGCGGCGGGTGTTGCGCAGGGTGGCCTGCAGCTCCTGCTGGGTCTCCAGCACCTTGTTCAGCAGCGTGGCCAGCGCCACCGGCTGCTCGTAGCGGATGCTGTGGCCCGCCAGGTTGAAGCCCCGGCCCGCCGGCTGGGGATCGGGGCTGATCTCCAAGTATTGGTCTCCAACCAGGCCGTCCTGGTTCTGTCGGGCGGCACTCTTCGGGCCGATCAACGCCGCGTAGCGCCGCTCCACCTGCAGCTGCACCGCCACGCGGGCATCGGGCAGCAGCTGCAAGCCGGTCACCTTCCCCACGGGCATCCCCGAGATGCGCACCTCCTGCCCAGCCCGCAAACCCCCGGCATGGCGGCTGCTGAGCTGCAGCCGCTGCATCGGCTGGCCCCAGTGCTGCTCCCGCGCCAAGGCAAGCAGCAGGGCGCTGACCAGCACCAGGCCCGATCCGAGAAACAGCCAGCGCTCCTGCGCCGGCGTCGGCTCCGCTGGTGCGCTCATGGCACCGCAAGGTTGAGGTGCAGGGGATCCAGCACCGTGATCCAGAGGAGCTTGATGCCCAGCAACAAGGTCAGTCCTTCCACCAGCAAGTTGCTGCTCACCAGGGCGGCATCCTGGCCACGGCCGCGCAGCACCCGGCCGCGCCATTGGCTCCAGGCGCACAGGATCACCAGGAAGACGGCCGAGCGCAGGCTGGAGCGCAGCAGATCGGTGAGCGGCACCGCCGCCAGCAGCTCCCGCAGCTCGCCAACCAGATCCTCCCGTGGGCTCGCCAACACCCCTCCGGCCAGGGCCGCGATCAGGAAGAGCAGCAGCAGCAGGAAGCCCACCAGGGCGGAGGCCGGCAACGCCTGGCGCCAGGCCGCGCGCCCGCGGCGATCGCCGTGTTCCAACCAACGCGGCAGCAACAACGCCATCGCCAGCAGCGCCACCAGCATCGGCCCCACCAGCTGCAGCACCAGCAGGATCAGCAGTTTCAAACTGAAGCGGCTGGTCTGCCCCAGCGGTCCGCTGCTCAGTTCGACGACGCCAAGGCCAAGCACCAGGCCCGCCAGCAGCAGCGGCCCGCCGCAGCGCTGGCCCTGGCCTTCGGCGAGCCGCAACACGGCCAGCGGATTCCGCCAAGGGGTGTCTCGGCCGGTGGTCACGGGGGCCTGATCGCCAGACGGTTCAGTTTGCAGCTCGGATTGCAGCGACGCGCTGGCCCGTGGGGCACCTGAATCCCAGATCCAGGCCGCTGCCTGGCGGGATGGCGCGTTCATGGCACAGTCCCAGGCCCAACAGTCCCATGCCCATGCGGTGGGGCTGGCGCTTGGCTGCTGTTGGCCGCTGGCGGGTGTTGGTCACTAGAGGGGTGTTGATCGCTGGAGGGTTTTGATCGCTGGAGGGTGTTGATCGCTGGAGGGTGTTGATCGCTGGAGGGTGTTGATCGCTGGAGGGTTTTGATCGCTGGAGGGTTTTGATCGCTCGATCGTGG
>JBIIIX010000219.1:0-5220 GCA_044234415.1 Cyanobium sp. | reverse complement strand
TCTTCGAGCAACGGGTGGAGTCGTCGCTGCTGCAGCCCACCTTTGTGCTCGATTACCCGGTGGAGACCTCACCGCTCGCCCGGGCGCACCGCAGCAAGCCTGGCCTGGTGGAGCGGTTTGAGCTGTTTATCGCCGGCCGCGAAACCGCCAACGCCTTCAGCGAGCTGATCGACCCTGTGGATCAGCGCCAGCGGCTAGAAGCCCAGCAGGAGCGGCGCCGCGCTGGCGACCCAGAGGCTCAGACCGTCGACGAGGACTTCCTCCTGGCGCTGGAGATCGGCATGCCCCCCTGCGGCGGCCTGGGCATCGGCATCGATCGCTTGGCGATGCTGCTCACGGACAGCCCCTCGATTCGCGATGTGATCGCCTTTCCGCTGCTGCGGCCAGAGTCGCTCCGATTTGACGAGGCTGGTGGGTCGAGCGAAGCCTGAGCTTCAGGGTCGACTACCCCTTAAGCCAGCCAGCGGGTTCGCTCTCCCCATCGCCAACGGCAACGGTCGCTCCGATGCACCAAAGGCGGCTGGCGATCAAAAAGCGCAGCGCCATTGCATGGCGGTCGGGTCGGGTTGCGCAGCGGAGGCGCCCATCACAAGCGCGGGCGGCACCTCAATCCCTGACGTTGCGGCCGCTCCCGCCACCAGGGGGGAAACCCACCACGAACGCGGATGCACCTTGGCCACTGGATCAGCGAGAGACTGATGGTGGGACGACAGGCGATGCCCAGCCCAGGCTCCACCGGCCGTTCAGGCTGCACCGCTCGGAGCGCCCCCACCTCCTCCCCCGACCGGATCGATCGGGCCAGGGACCGACGCGGTGGGATAATGGCATTGCGTAAGCAGTCTGCTCCAGTTTGGGGCACTTCGTCCATGAGCGGTGAGCGCGTCGGATTTCGCTTCAAACACGCTGATCCGGTGGTGAAGCGCAACCCCCAGGGGCGGTCCCGCCGCGGTTGGGTGATGGAGCCCGTGGAGCAGACCACGAGCCGCGGAACCAAGATGCCTGCCTATCGAATCCGATGGCGCGACAGCGAGCGACCGGAGATCGTGCTGCAGCACATGCTGATCGCAGACCCTGATCCCACGCCTCCTCCGGAGGGAGTCAATCTGGTGCCGCCAGCTCCGAAAGTTTGACGCTCTCCGCTCAGGAGCCATTACGGCGGGCTTCCTCCTGCCGCCCTCCTGCCGCGATAGTCCTTCCAGCTCCCCGCTAGCAGCTCAGCATGCCCGATCAGGCGCCGCATCAGCGCCCTACCTCTGGCCAGCTTGGGCCCCTTGCTTGTCCGTTTCCTCGCTTCGCATCCCCACCCATCGGCAAGGGTTGTGGCTGATCTGCCTCTCGTTTGCGGCGAAGATCATCCCTCTCGCAAGCCACGTGTTCATGACTTGCGAGGCTGAAAGCTGCCGCCGCGGAGCGTTGCTCCAACGCCAAGAGCAAGACGTGGAGCCGGTCGCCATGAATCACAAGCCGGCAGCTGGGCTTACGGGGTTCAGATCCAGCCCCGCAACCGATAGACAGCCAGCCCAGCAAGCTCTTTGAGGCTGCGGGTGGTGCCGGCCAAGGCCTGGGCGTCCGGCAGAAGCCCCTGAATCAGGCTGGCCGCGGTGGCGCGACCGGTGATCTCCACCTCCTGAAAATCGCAGGCCACCGGCACGACCTTCACATGCATCAGGCGTCTGGCGGTGGCCACGGCGCGGGGAAGGTGGCTGGCGCTCGTCACCAACAGCAGGCTGCGCCAGCCGCGCCGTTGGGCCAGGGCATCCAGGGCCTGCAGTTCCTCAGCGGTGTTGCGCCCCTCTAAGTTGACCACGATCTTGGCCGCCGGCGCCCCGAGTTCCAGTGCCAGTGCGCTCGCCTGGGCCCCCTCGCCTGGGGTGGGATCGTTT
The DNA here is from genome assembly GCA_044234415.1 of Cyanobium sp. Lineage (GTDB taxonomy): Bacteria > Cyanobacteriota > Cyanobacteriia > PCC-6307 > Cyanobiaceae > Cyanobium. Next base: position 3,337 of record JBIIIX010000219.1, on the reverse strand, counting down.
TGGCGCAGGCTCGCCGAGCCGCCGGACACGACCAACCAGTCCGCCTTGCCCTGGCGCAGTAACCGCAGTGCCGTGATCAACCGGTCGCCCGCATCGCCGACCTCCACCGATTGCCGCGGCGGCAAAGGGGCCAGCAATCCACCGCCCAGCGCCACCACCGCATCGGCCCGGGGTAGTGGCTGAGGCATCAGTGCCAGAGCCTGTCGCTCCAGCCGCTGGGTGAGCGCCCGGCTGGCCAGGGGCATCGCCGCCAGCCACAACAGGCCGAGACCCACGCCGGAAAGCCAAGGAGCCCAACGCCGCCGACGGCCCAGCAGGGCAAACGTCTGCAACAGCAGCGCCAGGCCAAGGGGATAGACCAAAAGCGGCAGCAGTTTGGAGAGCAGGAAATCCATGGCAACGTCTCATCGGGCGAAGGTCAGCGGCCCAGCCCAGCTCCAGTGGTCGGCCTGCGGGACACCGCTCCAGGATCAAGGTCTGTCCTGGCTCAGGGGCGCTGGGTGAACGGGAACCTGTCACCACCATGCATCTGGCTGGAGCCGGAATTGCCTGTGAACGTGCTCCACGGTGCGGCAGCAAAAATTCCCCCGCAATGGGACCCTGGCCTGTTCGAGTCAGGGAGGGGCAACCAACACCTGGCAAGAACGACCGGGCGATGCCTGGACCGCTGGGTGGAGGTTTCAGTCCTGGGCGGGCGGCTGGCTGCGCAACTGCGACTCCAGCAGGTCCTCCGCGAGGATCAGGAGTGAGATGCCCATCAACGCGAGGGCCATGCCCCGCTGACCATCACCGACCCGTTCGAGGGTGCGCGAAGCCTCGAGGTGTTGCGGCCAGCTCAAGCGCATCTCAATTCAACAGAAAACCTGATCATCATCAAAGCAAACCCTGATTGCCAGCTGCGCCTTCACGCCTTGAAACACTGACGCGACTCGGTTCCGGTAGCGACGAACACGGTCGACATGGTTCAGCTCGATACCTTTCTGGCATTCCCTCGGATGGGTCCATGAACTCAGCGATCGAACTGACACTCGGCCAAAAATTTGAAATCGAACGTCTCAACAGAGTCATTGATGGCACGGCGGACGCCGAGCAGCTGCGTCAGCTGGCCAAACAACTGCTCCAGGCGTGGCACACCCAGAAGGCCGCCACCAACTGGATGATCAACCAGCACGCCGGGGCGCCCCCCCAAAATGACAGTTGAGTGGTTCCGTGGCCCCTGCTGGGGGTCACACCGCGTCGTGAGGCCCAATGCATGCGGGCTGGGGCAATCTGCCTCACTCTGATGCGCGGCAAAGACACGCTGACCAGTGATCTGAGTCGGCGGATCTTCGGAATGCCCGTCTGGTTTGCTCCGGGGTGGACAAGATCCGCCCCGTGGCCAACCGCAGAATTGCAAGCAGAGGCGGCAGCATCGAGCCCAGGCTGGACCACAGACCTCCGCTCGCAGCCGTTAGCCTGAAGTTGTATCCGCATGCCCGGCAGTATCCCCGCCCCAGCTGTGGCGAACCTATGGGCATCACCTGTGGCGGAAGCTGCGGTCTTCGCGATTTCATCGGCTGTGGATATGGCATGCTGAGCGTTCTCCCCTGTAGCTGAGACTGGGCTCTTGGCAGCCTCTCCAACAGCGTCGGACCCGTGGTCAGCATCCAGCCTCCCTGCCAGACTCTCAGAGTTGAGCTGTTCCAAATCCCAGCCTTGCAATCCCACCTCGTCCAATTCGCTACATCGCTGCTGGCGTTACTGAACCCCCTAGCGGATTTTGCCATTTTCCTGAGCCTCACCACTGGGCGCAGCCGGCGAGAACAACAAGGTATCGCGATTCAAGCCGCTATCGCAATTGCCGCGATCATGGTGTCGACCCTCTGGCTTGGCAATCCGCTGCTGACCAGCTTTGGGATCAGCATCGGTGCCTTTTCCGTGGCTGGTGGAGTGATTTTATTCGGCATCGGCCTGAGCATGTTGCACAGTACTTCGGGAGAGTCGGACAAGGCGCAGACCCACCAAAGGAACATTGAACTGGTACAGCAAAGGCAATCCCCTGCCATCGTTCCCCTGGGCATTCCCATCTCCGCGGGGCCTGGAGTGATCACAGCCCTGCTCGTCAGCTCCCATGCCAATGTTCATGGCGTGGTTGGGCTGCTCGCCGATTCGGTGGTGTGCTTGGCACTGGCCGCGCTGATGGGCCTGGTGTTCTGGTTCGCGCCCACGTTGGGCCGCCTGTTAGGGGAAACTGCCATGCACATCTCCACCCAGGTGATGGGCCTGATCGTGGCCGCCATCGCCTCCCAGATGGTGTTGAACGGGTTGCGCACCGCCCTGCCTGTTTTGGCGATGGGCAGCTGAGGCTTGGGTCTTGCGGAACAGATCAAGGGGGCCCGGCTTCGCTAACGGGCCCTGCCCCTAAGCGATTTACTGACCCGCCAGGGCTTTCAGCGGACCCATCAAGCCGGTGATCGCCGATCCCGCGGTGGCGGCATCGGGCTTGGCCCCGGCGCCGAAGGTGCTGATCGCGGTCTGGGCGGCGCTTTCAATCGCGCCCCACTTGTCGCCGGCCAGCGGCTTGATCACCGGGCCCGCTTTCTCCCACAGGCTCTGGAAACCGCCCATGGCGGTGATGGCGGCGCCAACATTGCCGGAATTGAGATCCGCCTGGCCCTTGGACAGCATGTCCAGCACAGGCTTCAGGGCAGGGGCCAGAGCGGCCTGGCCAGCGGCGGTGGCCGCCGTCTTGGCGGCATCACCGACGCCGGAGGCTGCGGTCTTGGCGGCATCGCCAGCGTCAGATGCGGCTTGCTTGGTGGCGGAACAGCCGGCCATGGTGAGGCAACCCGCGGCAAGCAGAGCTAGGCCGGCCCGGCTGAACCGATCAAAACGGGACATCCAGAATTTCGAAAGAATTCAGGCTCAGGCTAGGGAGGCCGCCAGCAAACGCCACCTCTTGGGCGAAATGTAAGGTCTGCTACAGAATTGCTGGGGTGCGCGGCCGGGAGCGCATGGAGTCAAGGTGCCGCTGATCCCTGCCACGGCGGTGGCCGATGCCGGTCCCCCGCAGAGATGCCGTCGGGCTCCATCCCTCCACCAGCCCATCGGCGCCGCCAACCATCAAGCCACGATCGGCTTGATCTGCCACACATCTGCAGCGTGAGACCAGAGCATTGACAACATAAGCGATGAGGAACATCTGATGGCATTAGGATGTACGCCTGCGGTTGCGAGATCATGGCATATGTGTAGATCGATGAAGCGATCTGCTCCGCTCTCCGCATCTCTGCGTAGAACCAAGTGGCAGGGCGCAGTTGCGCCAGGCTCGGGCAACTTCAGCGGTACTGGCCATTGG
>JBIIIX010000218.1:0-5228 GCA_044234415.1 Cyanobium sp. | reverse complement strand
GGCGCAGGTAAGGCCGCACCTCGGTGACGCCCTTGGGGAACTTCTCGCGGGCGGCGTCGGTGGCGATTGAGGGCACCACCACGCAGTCGTCGCCATCCTTCCAGTTCACCGGCGTGGCCACCTGATAGTTGTCGGTGAGCTGCAGCGAATCGATGACCCGCAGGATCTCGGCGAAGTTGCGGCCGGTGCTGGCGGGATAGGTGATTTGCAGCCGCAGCTTCTTGTTGGGGTCGATGATGAACACCGAACGCACGGTGAGATTGTTGAGCGAATTCGGATGGATCATGCCGTAGAGGTCGCTCACCGACCGGTCGGCGTCCGCCAGAATCGGGTAGTCCACGCTGGTGTTCTGGGTGTCGTTGATGTCGCCGATCCAACCCTGGTGGCTCTCGGCGCTATCCACGCTCAAGGCGATTGTTTTGACGTTGCGCTTCTCCCACTCGGCGCGCAGCTTGGCCACCTCGCCCAGCTCGGTGGTGCACACCGGCGTGTAATCAGCGGGATGGGAGAACAGCACCACCCAGCTGTCGCCGGCGAAGCTATAGAGATTGATCGGCCCGAGCTGGGATTCCTGGGTGAAATCGGGAACGGTGTCTCCCAGTTGAAGCACCATGGCGGCAGAAGCGGCAAGGGGGTCTGCAGTGGATGCTGCCACAGCGGCGCCAGCGCTGACGAGCATCCGCCAGAGCCGCTGACGCAGGTGCCGCAATCCGAGGTCAGCGGTGGCGGAGACGAACAGCGGCTCCTGGATGGTTCGGCGCGCCTGCTCCACCGCGGCGGCCTCGCAGCGATCGATCTGATTGGCGATCACCTGGCGCGGCACCGACGATCCCAGCTCGTCGAGAATGGCGTCAACCGCCTCCAGCTGTTCAGGCCAGGCCGGATCGGAGAGATCCACCACCAACAGCAGCAGATCGGCATCAAGGGCTTCCTCGATCGTGGAGCGGAACGCCTCCAGCAGCTGCGGCGGCAGATCCCGGATGAACCCCACCGTGTCGGTCACCAACACGGGCATGGCTCGGGGCGCCGCGCCGCTCGCCGTCCCCTGGGCGGCGTTGGGATCCAGCAACGTCAGCCGGCGGGTGGTGGGGTCGAGGGTGGCGAACAGCTTGTCCGCGGCCAACACCGCCTGCTCCCGCGACGCGTGGGTGAGGGCGTTGAGCAGGGAGCTCTTGCCGGCGTTGGTGTAACCCACCAGCGCCACCCGCGGCAGCCCTTGGCGGCTTTGGCGCAGCCGCAGACGATGGCGCCCCAGTTGGCGCACATCCTGCTGCAGCCGCTCCAGCCGCCGGGCGATGGCGCGGCGATCCTTCTCCAGCTGGGTTTCCCCCGGCCCGCGGGTGCCGATGCCGCCCCCCTGGCGCGACAGGCTCAAGCCGCGACCGCTGAGCCGAGGCAGCCGGTAGCGCAGCTGGGCCAGCTCCACCTGCAGGCGGCCGGCGCCGCTGGCGGCCCGCTGGGCAAAGATGTCGAGGATCAGCTCGCTGCGATCGCTCACCGGCAGATCCAGCAGCCGCTCCAAGTTGCGGGCCTGCACCGGCGTCAGCTCGCGATCGGTCACCACCAGCTGGGCGGCGAGGCGGCGGGCCTCGAGGGCCGCCTCCTTGAGCTTGCCCTCCCCCCAGAGGGTCTGGGGCGAAACAGCCTGGCGGCGCTGCTCCACCAGGCCTACCGGCTCCCCACCGGCGCTGCGCACCAGCCCCTCCAGCTCCGCCACACGGCGGCGGTCGTCGTCGCGGCGGCCATCGCCGAGCACCAGCAGCAGCACCCGCTCGGCGGCGGCGGCTTGGCCGCTCCTGGCGGCCTTGCCACCTCGCTGCCGCGCTGCTGGGGTCTGGGAGTGCTTCGGCTCGATCCCTGGCCCTGAGACCCCGCCGCTGGAGCTGTCCGGCTGGGGGGCCAGCCCAGCCAGGAGTTCCAGGGGCAAGCCGCTGAGTTCAGCCAGCTCGGCTTGGCGTTCGCGGCGCCAGGGCTGGTCCCGTTCGCCTTCCGCCACGTACAACTCGGCGCCCCACGGGCCGCCGGAGCCGCTCGGCCAGGCCCAGCGCAACCAACAGCGAGGCGAGAGATCGAGCCCCACCACAGACTCCCTCGCTCCGGGCCGCAGGTCGCCCTGGCGGCTGGCGCAACAGGTCAGCAGGCGCAGGTCGCTGCCCTGGCGGCGTTGGGATCCCGGTAGGCGCTCCAGCAGCCGGCCTGACTGCTCCAGCTCGCCCACCCAGAGCAAACGGCACAGACCCCTCCCGTCCACCACCAGGCTGAGGGGCAGGGCCAGGGCCTGGCTTTCCGCCGCCAGTCGCTGCAGGGTCAGCAGGTCGGCGACGGCATCGGCGGGGTGGCGCCGCTGGCTGAGCCGCTCCAGCCGGCGGCGTTGCGCCGGCCGCAAGCCGGCGATGCGGCCATCGAGCACCGCCTGCCTCAAGGGCGACGAAGCAGCAGGCAGGGCAGGCCGGCGGCGCGGGCTCCAGCCCCATCCTCCGGACGATCGCCCACGTGCCAGACCTGGGATGGCGCCAAGCCCAAGCCCCGCAGCGCCCGTTGAAAAGGCAACGGCGAGGGCTTGGCGGCGCCGACGCGGCTGGAGACCACCACCAGCTCGAACAGCTCCGCCAGGCCCAAGCCCCGCAGCAGCCCGTCCAGGCGGCCGTCGAAGTTGCTCACCACCGCCAGCCGCAAGCCGGCCCGCCGCCAGCGCCGCAGCGGTTCGAGCACATCCGGATAAACGCGCCAGAGGGCGGGATCGGCGAACCGCTCGAACAGCTGCTGGCGGAGGGCCTCGGGCGCCGGGCCAGCGCCGCAGGCTCGCAGCGTCCCATCGATCCGCTCACCCCACCAGCGGCGCTCGGCCGCCTCCAATTCGGCCCCGTCCAGGCCGGGGAAGGCCAGGGGTGGGGCGTTGCGGTAGATGGCCGGGAAGGCGGCGTCGATGGCGGCGGCGGACACCTGGATGCCGTGGGCGGCGGAGGCGGCGGCGTAGGTGCTGCCCACGGAGGAGCGCAGGCCGATCAACGTGCCCATGGCATCAAGCAGCAGCCCCGAGGGTCGTGGCCATGGGGCTGCTGGAGAGGCGGCCGGCGATGGCGGAGCGGCCATCAGGGCAGGGCTTCGGCAGCCCAGGAGGCGGCGGCGCGCAGCTGCTGGCTGAGGCCGGGCAGACGGGTGAGATAGGCGAGGCGCCGCAACTGGAAGGCGGCGGGCCCGGCGAGGGTGAGACCCATGCCGGTGAGGCAGGCCTCGCCGCGGCCGAGGCTGAGCATCTCGCCCAGGTTGCGCCACTGGAAGGGCTCCAGCGGTTCTCCGGCGAGGGAGCGGCGCAGATTGGCGGCCAGCAGGGGGGCCTGCTGGAAGGCCACCTGGGCGGTGGCGGGCAGGGAGGATGCCGACAGGTCAGCGGCTGGGGCGGCTTCGGCCCCGAGCCCCGCCGCCCTACGGGTGTCCTCGGCGAGGGGATGGGCCAGGTCGCCGGCCACGAAGACGCGGGGCTGGCCCCGCAACCGCAGGTCTGGCTCGCAGAGCAGCCGGCCCCGGCGATCGCGCGGCGGCGACGGCGAGATCGGGGGCGGCGAGAAGCGCAGGCCGGCTGTCCAGATCACGCCGTTCACCGGCAGGGCCTCGTCCTGGTTGGAGTTCGCTCCACCAACCCCGGCACTGGCGGCCGCACCGGCTTCCTGGTGGCGCAGGCTGAGGCCATCGGGCCGCACCGCTGTCACCCGCGTGTGGCAGCGCAGCCGCACGTCACGGCGCCGCAAGGCCAGCAGCGCCTGTTCGCGATTGAAGGCCGGCGAGCCTGGCAAGGCCAGCGGCCCCTGCTCGATCAGCTCGATCAGCGTGCCGCCGCCGACCAGGTCGGCGAGCTTGCAGGCCAATTCCACCCCCGTGGGCCCCGCTCCCACCACGGCCAGGCGCCCCAGCGCTGGGGAACGGGTGTTGAGCTGCTTCAGCAGCGCCTGCAGCCGGCTGACATCCTCAAGGCCGCGGAAGCCGATGCTGTGATGCTCCGCTCCGGGGATGCCGAAGTGGTCGGCGCCGCCGCCGCAGGCGATCACCAACCGGTCGTAGGAGAACCATTGACCACTGCTGGTTTGCACCCGGCTGGCCTCGGCGTCGACGCACTCGGCCCGTTCCGCCAACCAGGCGATGCCGTGGCCGGCGAGCAGGGCGTCGTAGCGGGGAGCCACCTGCCAGAGGGGCAGTTCGCCGCTGAGCAGCTCATAGAGCAGCGGCAGAAACAGAAACCGCTGCCGCGGTTCGATCAGCAGGATGGATGGGGGCGATGGCTGGGCTGCCAGCGCTAAGGCGGTGTACAGGCCAGCGAAGCCAGCACCGATGATCAGCACCCGCGGGCGGTGGGGATGGGGGTGTGCCGCGGTGCTTGCCTCTGCCATGGGTGCAGGCTAGTGGTGGGAGCGCCGCGACGTTCCGGTCGAACACCTGGGCCGCCCAGTGGCTGATTTCAGGTTGAGACTCTTAAATGGAAACCAACTGCTTGCTTGGGAAACCAACTGCTTGCTTGGGAAACCAACGGCCTGCTGGACGGACCCGTGGGCGATGCCAGCCATGGTGTGAGCCGAGCTGCCACCGCAACCGCCCTGAGCTGCCACCGCAAGCGCCGAAAAACACCGCTCCGATCAACACCTCCGCGATTAACAGCTCCTCGATCAACACCGCAGCGATCAACACCTTCTCGATCAACACCTTCTCGATCAACACCGTTTCGATCAACACCGCAGCGATCAACTCCGCCATGCTGAATTGCGCCGTCGACAACCTAGCCATCGAGAACGCCGAAGCCATGGCCCCGGTTGGTGCATCAGGCGACAACGCCAGTTCCCTGACGGAAGCCCGATGCGGGGGCGGCGCGGTGGGGGCGTCCACGACAGCAGCCCCAGTTCGCCAGGAGCTTCCCGCCGATGCCTCCGCGACTCAGGCTGCAACGAATGCGGATGGGGATGGGGATGCGGATGGGGATGGGGATGGAGATGCGGATCCCGATGGGGATGCCACCGCCGGGCTGGCGGGCTACCCCAGCACTGTGGCGGGGCAGGCCCTGGATCTGCGGCGGGCGCGCCAGCAGTTGGAGCCCCTCGCTGCCGAAGAGCGCCTGCGTTGGGCCTGGGACCAGTTCGGCCCAGGGCTGGCGTTGACCACCAGTTTCGGCATCCAATCCGTCGTGTTGCTGCACATGGTGAGCCAACTCGATAGCGCCTTGGGCAGCCCGGGCATTCCGG
>JBIIIX010000217.1:0-5236 GCA_044234415.1 Cyanobium sp. | reverse complement strand
CAGCGGCAGGAAGGGCAGCAGCAATGAAGCCCCCGCCATCGAGAACATGTTGCCGAAATTGGCACTCGTAGCCATGAACACGTATTTCAGCGTGTTGGCGAAGGTGCGCCGGCCTTCCCGGATCCCGGCGCCGAGCACGCCGAGATCGTTCTCCAGCAAAACGATCTCGGCGGCCTCCTTGGCCACATCCACAGCACCCTGCACTGAGAGGCTCACATCGGCGGCATGCAGGGCCGGGGCGTCGTTAATGCCATCACCGATGTACCCCACCACATGGCCCGCCTGGCGCAGGGCGCGAATCAACCGCTCCTTCTGGTTGGGCTCCACTTCCGCGAACACGTCCACCTGATCGGCGCGGATCGGCAAGGCACTATCGCTGATCAGCTGTAGCTCCTGACCGGTGATCACCTCTGAATGGCGCAGGCCAACCTCCTCAGCGATCCGCTTGGCCACGGCGGCATTATCGCCGCTGATGATCTTGAGCCGAACGCCAAGATCAGCCAACTCCCGCACGGTGGTGGGGATGTCGGCCTTGAGTGGATCACTCAGCACCAGCAGGCCGAGAAAGGTCATCGCCTGCTCGGAGCCGCCGCCGATCGTGGCGGGCGGATGGACGCGACTGGCCACCCCCAGCACCCGGTAGCCCTCGGCACTGAACCGCTCAAAACAGACGGCGATCCCCTCCTGGAGATCCGCAAGAGGAACGCGAGATCCATCGGCCCTCTGGGCCAGGGTGCAGACGGCGAGCACATTGCTCAGCGCCCCCTTGCTGATCAGCAGCGGCTCGGTGCCCTGCCCGGGAGGTGGTTGCAGCAGCAGGGTCTGGCGCTTGCGGTGGAAATCGAAGGGCTGCTCATCCAGCTTGAGCCAGCCTTGGGCCTCCAGGTTGCCGCCCGCCAACGCAGGCTGGGGAGGGAGGGCGCGTAGAGCCTCATCAATCGGGTTGCTGAAGCCCGATTCGAACAAGGCATTCAGCCAGGCATGCCGCAGCACCGCCAGGCTCAGCTGACCGTCGGCTGAGAGAGCCTGATGAACCTGGGCTCTGCCTTCGGTGATCGTGCCGGTCTTGTCGGTGCAGAGCACATCCATGCTGCCAAAGTTCTCGATCGCGGCCAGACGCTTCACCACCACCTTCAGGCGGGCCATGCGGCGGGCGCCATGGGCCAGATTGACGCTAATGATCGCTGGCAGCAGCTGCGGAGTAAGGCCAACGCCCAGGGCGAGGGCGAACAAAAAGGAGTCAACAACAGGGCGCTGCAGATAGACGTTAAACGCGAAGATCAAGGCGATCATGATCAGCGTCACCTCCAGCAGCAGATTGCCGAACTGGCGCACGCCATGCTCGAACTCCGTGGCGGGACGATGGCGGCGCAGTTGATCGGCGATGGCGCCATAGGCTGTGTTGCGGCCGGTGTGAATCACCACGGCTCTACCCATGCCGCTGACGACATGGCTGCCCATGCTGAGCCGATTGCTGGCCGCCATCCGGCCAGCTTCGCCATTCAGCGGGGTCACACTCTTGCTGACCGGAAAGCTCTCGCCCGTCAGGGCCGCCTCATCAACCGAGAGATCTCGCTCCTCCAGCAGGCGGCAATCCGCCGGAATGCCCACCCCCGCCGCCAGCAGCACCACATCTCCGGGCACGATCTCGGCCATCCGAATCGAACAGCTCTGTCCGTCCCGCATCACGTTGCAGCGGATGTCGACCACCGCCAACAACTGCTGCACCGCCTTGGCCGCGCCCCGCTCCTGGGAGAAGCCGAGCAGGCCGCTCAGCACAACGATCGCCAAGATGATCAGGCCGTCGACGACGGAGCCCAGAACGAAGGAGAGCAATGAAGCCGCCAGCAGGATCAGGATGATCGGACTGAGGAACTGGCGCACGAGCAGGCTGAGGCTGTCGGTCTGGGGGCCGTGGTTGAGCCGGTTCGGTCCCGCCTGCCGCAATCGCGCCTCGGCCTCTGCCTGGCTGAGGCCCAGGGGGGTGGTGCCCAGCCCGGCCAGCAGCTCCGGGAGCGGATCACTCCACTGCTGGGTTGGGGCGGCGGTCAGGGCCATGCGCAATCAGCCCCGGGCGACCTTCAGCCATCATTCTGCGCCGGATCAGGGCTGCTGACCTGCGGAGGTGGTCAACGGCCAGCGGAGGTGGTCAACGGCCAGAGGCTGTGGCGGGGGCAGCGCTAGAGGATGTACAAACGATGTTGTGGCCGACGGATGTACGGACCCTTGGCGGTCGACCGAGATCCTTTCGCTGGCTACACGGCCAGAACAGTGCTGCTACACTCCCGGCCATAAGTGTTATCAGACGAGCGCCAGGACAGCGGCACATGATGAAGGCTTGCGTTACACAGAGGTGCACATTTGCGCCAGACACGCAGTCCCTTTTCGCCAGGGTCGCCTAGTAGCAGAAACGCAGCAAAAATGTGCTTGAGTGAAAAGATCTTCCGATCTCAGCCCATTTCTAGCGCCATGGAGCAATCACAGATGACACATGACAACAGCCACTCAAGGGCATTTCGCAAGCCAAAGCGAATCACGATTACAGTCCCACACTCCACCTATCTCGATCTCGAACGCATCAGTTGCGAACAGGGAAGATCGCTTTCCAACCTCTCCGCGCACCTGCTCGAATGTGCAATGAGCAAGCCAATCAAGATTCAGCCCTTGCCAACACTCAATCCTGCGAATGTGTCTAGCAATGGCCACCTGGCCCCTCGCTGAAGGCTGGTCGGCTCGATGAAGGAAACTCAGACCAACTGCTGATTGATGGTCTGACGAGCTGAATCACGTCGCTTGGTCCTTGAAGGAATGCAGCAGGGAAGCCCATCGACCCAGCAGCCAAGACGAGGCCGATTAGGCATGATCACCTCCGGCCTTGGCGAGAGCTGCCGTAGGGTCGCCGCTCAGATCGGCCTTGAGAAAGTCGGCCGTTTCGGGCAACACGAGGTGCAACTGAGTCTGGCAATGCAACTCAGCTTGCAATTGCGTGGCTTTCAGGCCGAGCACATGGCCCGCATGTTGATGGTCATCACTGATGAAGTGCAGATGATAACCGGGTATATTGATGCTGCGAGCATACGTCGGCGTCCAAAAACCCACCAAGGTTCCAGAGATTTGCTGCCGTTCAAAGCTGGCCTGCCCTGAGGTCGCACGAACCAGATCCACACCCGGGTCTGTTTTGCAGGCCACGCGATAGCGGATCTGATCGAAAACCCCACGCAGGCGAATGGCAACAAACAGATTGGCATTGTCCCGCAATGCATCAAGCCGTGCCGTCAGATCAGTCCAACTGCTGATGCCAGCAAGCGTCTGATTGAGATCGGCGCTAAACCGCGTCACCACCCAGAAGGGCGTGAGGGCATCCGCAGGCGCCTTCACCACGCTGCCATCCGAGCGGGCTTGCCAACAGCAGCCGTCGAGAAGGATGCCCTCCCCATCCAGTCCGTCGAAGGTGCCGAGGCCAAAGTCGCCATGCTGCAACAGAGTGCCGACGCGCACGCAACCGCTGTACGCCCCTTGCACCAAAGCCCCGGATGTCGAGATCTGGTAGATGGTGTGATGGTCGAGATCCAACGCCTCGGCCAAGGCACAATTGATCACATGGTCAAGGCTTTCACCGCTGCGGCGGCAGCGCTCCTGTAATGCCGTCCACAGCCCGCCTGAGAGGCGCAGCTCAACTCGGTGTCTTGAGTCGGGATGGCTGGCCATGGATGGTGTCGGCAAAGGGTGGACATCATCCTGATGCATGTCCTGGATCACTTTGATGTTCTGGGAGTCGTCGATTGCAATGTGGATCAGAACCGGTACGGCCTGCTGCAGCACCACACGTGGCACAGGGCCCTACGAAACGGCGGAGCGGATGATGTAGCCCTAGCCGCCGAAAGCCCTTGCAATAATATTAACATCATAACGTTCCACCTCAATGTCAGCGGTGCGGCCGTCATGGGGCTGTTCCTGGAAGGCCACCATGTCGTAGGAAGCGCTGATAAAGATCAGGTGCCCAAACCGGCAAGCAAGGCGAATGGCCGAGCCCTGGATGCTGGGGAATAGTCACTCGACTAGATGTTATGCAAGCCGAGATCCAGGGCCAGGGTGGTTTCCGCTGTGAGCACTGAACGCAGATCCCCAATCCGCCGCAGGGGATGCGGTGGCGCCCCTTTCGGCCTCGCCAACGGAGACAGCCGCTTCCCCCGCCTCTCCCCCGCCTCGCCTTCGCCCCCTGGACCCTTGAGCTGCTCAGCCACGACGCGACCGTGAAGGATCTGGTGCGGGCCGAGCAGGCAGACCGCAGCCATGCACTACCCGGGTCGCTCCAATCCGCCGACCGCTTGGTGCGGGGGTTGTCGTCCTTGCGGCAGCTGCCCCCCAGCAGCGGCATTGGCGCCATTGCCATTGAGGCCAACCTCGACCCGCGGTGCAATCTCACCGGCAAGCTCACCGGCAAGCTCAAGGCCTCCGTGGCGATCCGCTTCCTGGCGCCGGCAACCTGAGGCGCAGGACATCGCTACCACCCGATCGCGGCCGCCGTGTTTGGCGTCGTACATGGCCTGATCGGCGCGAGCCACCACGGCCTCGATGCTGTCGTCGCGGTTGGTGAGGGTGACCCCGATCGAGAGGCTGGGCAGCACCTCTCCGGCCGGCAGCCACAGCGGTTGGCGCGCTGCCTTGTGGACCTTCTTGGCGATCGCCTCGGCCAGCTCCAGGGAGGGCATGTCCCGCAGCACCACAAGCAATTCATCACCGCCGAGGCGTCCCACCAGATCCCCCAGACGGACACTGGCGCGCAGCCGCTGGGCCAGGGCCTTCAGCACGGCATCGCCGCCGCCGTGGCCGTGGCGGTCATTGATCTCCTTGAAGTGGTCGATGTCGCAGAACAGCACCGCCAGCGCCCCATCGCCTTGGCGCTGGGCTGGATGGCCCCGCCGCTGGGTCAACCGTTCGAGCCGCTCCAGGATCTCCTGCCGGTTGTAGAGGCCCGTGAGCGGATCGATGCGGGCGCGACGATCGAGCTCGGCCTCCGCCAGCGCTTCCGTCTGGGCATCCCGCCAGCTGCCGACGATCCCCAGCACTTCCCCGTTGGAGGCGACCAGGCCGCGGGCATTGACGCTGACCCAGCGGTAATTCCCATTGAGGCACAGCACTCTCAGCCGGAACTGGCGGCGTTCGCCGCCGGCGAAGGCGGCTTCCACCTCCCGCAGCATGCCCTGGTCCTCGGGATGCACAAACGAGCCGAAGG
>JBIIIX010000216.1:0-5265 GCA_044234415.1 Cyanobium sp. | reverse complement strand
GCGAAGGGCTCCAGGAAGGTCTCCAAGAAGGGCGTCTAGAAGGGCGGGATGCCGGAATGCGAGAAGGCCGCCAAGCAGAGGCGGCAGCTTTGGCCTTGCGCCAGCTGCAACGCCGCTTTGGCGCCCTCCTCCCAGCAGCCCAGCAAGCCCAGATCCAAGCCCTGCCCCTGGCCCAGCTGGAAGCCCTCGCCGAGGCCCTGCTCGATTTCCAAGGGACGGCCGACCTGGCGGCCTGGCTTCGGGGTGAGGGCGGCTGAGGCCGAAACGTTGGCCCTGCGCTTCAGCGGCCTTCGTGGCTCCTGCTCCGCAACGAACCCCACAGGACAACGCCACGAACGCTTTCCGAGTCCTGTTGGCGTGCTGGGACCCCATGCTTTGGGGCTGCGGCTAAGTGTGCAGTTGTTGGTTGCTGATCACCTCTTGGCTTGAGCCCCGTCATCTATGCCATGGCTGGCTGGCAGCCGCAGCGACGACGCCATCGCACGCTGCCCATTCCTCTTCACCTGCCGCGCCTTCGTCTTCGCCAGCTCGCCCACCACCGCATGAGCTGTGCCTTCGACAAGGAGATCGTCGGCCAAGTCAGCTGCAACAGGCCCTGCGGCGACCTCGCCGCAAGCCACTGGCCGCCACGGCGACCCGCGCCCGGGGGTCGCCGTGGCGGCCAGTGCCCGGGGATCGCCCAGATCGCACCCCTTCCCTGCAGCCCCTAGCGGCGATCCCACACCGGCCAGCCGCCCACCATCAACAAGCCCATCACCAGTTCACCACCATCACCAGCCCACCATGGCATGGTACACTTGAACCATCGCCATGGTGGGGCCGATGCTGGCCACGGTGCTGATCGACGCCAACAACTTCTATGCCTCCTGCGAGGCCCTGCTCGATCCAGCCGTGGCTGGCCGGCCCCTGGTGGTGCTCTCCAACAACGACGGCTGCGTCGTCTCCCGCAGCCGTGAGGCCCGTGCCCTCGGCATTCCCATGGGCGTGCCCTACTTCCAGATCCAGGAGAGCTTGCGCCGCCACAACGTGATCGTGCGCAGCTCGAACTACGGCCTCTACGCCGACATGAGCCAGCGGCTGATGGCCACCCTGGAGCCGTGGGTGGAGGAGCTGGAGATCTATTCGATCGATGAAGCCTTCGGCCAGCTGCGAGTGCCCCGCCGTGGCGGCGAGGCCAGCCTTGCGTGCTGGGGGCGCCAACTGCGACTGGAGGTGTACCGCCAGCTGGGCCTGCCGGTGGCGGTTGGCATCGCCTCCACCAAGGTGCTGGCCAAAATCGCCAATCGCATCGCCAAGAAAGATCTGAGTCACAGCGGCGTCTTTGATCTGCTGGCCGTGGCTGCGGCCGACCCCTGGCTGGAGGCGGTGCCGGTGGAGGATGTCTGGGGCATCGGCCGGCGCCTGGCCCGTTGGTGCCGCCTGAGGGGCATTGGCACCGCCCTCGACCTGCGCGACCGGCCCAGCGGCGAGCTGCGTCAGCGCTGCGGCGTGGTCGGCGTGCGCCTGCAGCGGGAGCTGCGCGGCCAGGCCTGCCTGCCGCTGGTGCAGCTGCCGCCGGCGAAGCAGGAAACCTGCGTCAGCCGCAGCTTCGGCACACCGGTTCAGACCCTGGTGGAACTGCGCCAGGCCGTGGCCACTTACCTCAGCCGGGCGGCCGAGAAGCTGCGGCGTCAGCGCCAGCTAGCCGGTTCGATCACGGTGTTCGTGCGCAGCAACCCCTTCGATGGCACACCCCTGCTGGCGGAAGCCGCCTGCGTACGGCTGCCCCTGCCCAGCAACGACACCGCCACGCTGCTGCAGGCGGGCCTGCCGCTGACGGAGCGGCTGTTCCGGCCCCACAAGCCCCTGCACAAGGCCGGTGTGGTGCTGCGCGAGCTGCAGGCGGAAACCTGGCTGCAACAACATCTGCTGGTGCCCCTGCCGCCGGAGCAGCAACAGCGCCGCGAAGCCCTGATGGCCAGCGTCGACGCCCTCAACCACCGCTTCGGTCGGGGCACGGTGCAGTGGGCCGCCTGTGGCCTGCAGCCCCGCTGGAGCATGCGCCGTTCGCGCCTCTCCGGCGCCGCCACCACCCGCCTGGCCGACATCCCGATGGCCCACTGCGGCTGAACCCGCGGCTCCAGCCGAGCCGCGGCAAGACCGTGCGCGCAGGCGCCGTCAGCTGGAACACCGTCTGCTGGAAAACCGTGAGCACAAACACCGTCCGCTCAAACACCGTGAGCTCAAACACCGTGAGCTCAAACACCGTTTGCTGGAACACCGTGAGCTCAAACAGCGTGAACTCCAACACCGTCTGCCGGAACTCAGTCAGCGCGAACGCCGTCCAACAGGCAGGCGACCTGGTTGCGGCCATTGCTCTTGGCCAGATGCATCGCCTGATCGGCCCGTTGCAGCAGATCGAGAAACGAGCGGTCGTGGCTGCCCAGGGCGGTAACGCCGCCGCTGACGTGCAGCTGGAAATCCGAACGGCTGTGCACTCCCTTCATCGCCGCCACGTCGGCCCGCAGCCGTTCCGACAAGGCGACGGCCTGGCCGGGTGGCATGCCGACGAGCAGCAGGGCGTAATCGCCATCGCCGATTTGACCGGCATAGTCCTGCTCGCGCAGCAGGGCAGTGCTGAGGCGGCAGAGATCGACCAACACGCCATCGCCAGCCTGGTGGCCCCAGCGGATGTTGATCTGACGGAAGTTGTCGAGATCGAAGCAGAGCAGCGAGAGCTCTATGCCCTCCTGACGGCAGCGCTCGAACTCCCGCTGGCCGATCTGCAGGAACGTCCGACGGTTGGGTAAGCCGGTGATGGGGCAGAGCTGGGTGAGACGGCGCAGCTCCAGTTCGCGCATCACGAGTTCACCCAACCAGCGCAGCTGCTGGCGCTGGTTGGCATCGAGCGGCGGTCTGGCCTGGCTGTCGATCACGCAGAAGGTGCCGAGGTTGTGGCCGTGGTTGGTGCGCAGCGGCGCACCGGCGTAAAAGCGCACATGGGGCGCGTTGAGCACCAAGGGGTTGGTGGCGAAGCGCTCATCCGCGCAGGCGTCGGGGATCACGAACAGGTCGTCGCCGGTGATGGCGTGGGCGCAGAAGGCCATCTCGCGCGGGGTTTCCTGCACCGAGAGACCCTGCTGGGAAAGGAACCACTGGCGATCGGCATCCACCAGGGAGATCACGGCGATCGGTGTCTGAAAGATCGAGGCGGCCAGATGCACGAGCCGTTCGAGGTGCTCATCGCTGGCCGTGCCGATCACGCCATAGCGCTCCAGATCGCGCAGGCGTTGCTCCTCATCACGGGGGATGGGGTAGTCGGGGTAGGGGGCCATGCGCAACAGCAATGCCAGAGCCAACGTAGGCCGGCTTAGGGATCCCCTCCGGTTGGGCGCGGCGTCGGCGATGATCCGGCGCCGCAAACGCACAGCGGCAGAACCGCTCAGCGCCCCCACGCCCCGAGATCCAGGACGCCTTAGGCGGCCGGCAGGGCAGCGCTGAGCTCAAAGCCGGCGCAGCGTTGCAGGTCGAGATGCTCCAGGCAGCGGCGCTCGTTGTAGTAGTCCGCCTGAAAGCGCAGGGCATCGGCGTTGAGCTCGTGAAACAGCGCCTCAATGCGCTGCTCCATGTCCATCAACGGGGCTTCGGGCAACGGGGCTTCGGGCAGTGGCGCCGGCGGCAGAGCTCGAACCAGGCCGTTGCCATCCAGGTTGGAGAGATCCGGGCCCGTGCCAGCGGCGTGATCGAGGGGTGGTTCCTCCTGGCCGGCCGAAGCGGCTGACTCCTGATCCGCCAGCGCAGCGATCAGCCGAGCCAGGCATGTTTCGATCGTGATCAGCCTTTGGGATTTCCAGGCCTCCAGCAGATGGCGGCAGCGCCGCAGGCAGCGCAGCCGCTCCAGCGAGGCGGCGGCGCCGCGGAGCTGCAGTTGGGGCTGGGCCAGGGTGATGCGCTGCAGCTCGCTGGGCTCCAGCAACGGCGTCAGCCGCGGCGCCAGATCCCCTTCCTCCAGCAGCAGGCGATCGCTGAGCAGCTGGGGCAACTCCAGCAGTGCCAATTCCTGGCCGGGATCGCTGCCGCGGTTGATCGCCTCCAGCCGTTGGGAACCGAGATGGTCTTCCTCGATCTCGCCGATGCGGGCCCAGAGCAAGCGATGGGGCTGGAGGGCGAAATCGTCCAGTTCACGGCGCCGCAGCTCGGCCCGGATCGTGGCGCGCCAAACCGGGCAGTGCAGATACAGGCGCAGCAACTCCGCCTCGGCCCGCTCCCGCTGGCTGGCCTGCTCCGGCTGTTCCCAGCGGGCGGAACGACCGTGCCAACGCTGCCCCTGCACCTGCTGGCGCAAGTCCTGCTCCAGCTGCAGGGCCAGACGGGCCTGGCCCCCGGCCAGCCGCTCCGCCACCTGCTGCAAATAGCGGCTGCGCACCGCCGACTGGGGCAGCTTGCCGAGCAACGCCACCAGCTCGGACACCGCCTGCTGAAACTGATCGGAACGGCTGAGATCCCGATCCTCCAACACCTGCTCGATCTGCCAATCGAGCCAGAGGGGGGCCTGATCGAGCAGGGCGCGGTAGTCGCCGGGGCCGTGATCGCGCAGGAACTCATCGGGATCCTTGCCGGCGGGAAGATGCACCACCCGCAGCTCCAGTTGGTTCTGAAGCGCCAGCTGCTCCACCTCTCCGATGGCCCGCTGGGCGGCCCTCACGCCAGCCCGATCGCTGTCGAAGTTGAGGATCAGGCGGCGGGAATCGCAGCAACGGCAGAGCTGGGTGACCTGATGCCGGCTGAGGGCGGTGCCGAGGGCGGCGACGGACTGGCTGATGCCGGCGGCATGGAGGGCGATCACATCGAAGTAGCCCTCCACCACAACCGCATGGTCGGCGCGGCGGATGGCGTCGGCGGCGCGATCCAGGCCGAACAGATGCTTGCCCTTCTCGAAAACTTCGGTTTCCGGGGAGTTGAGGTATTTCGGTTCGCTGCCATCGAGGCTGCGGCCGCCGAAACCGATCACCCGCCCCTGGCGATCGCGAATCGGCACGATCAGGCGATTGCGGAAGCGGTCGTAGAAGCCGTTGCCCCCCTTGCGGGCCACCACGAGACCCGCCTCCACCAGCAGCTCCGCCGCAAGGCCCTCCACCTGTTGCAGATGGTGGAGCAGGCCATCCCAACGGTCCGGCGCGTAACCCAGCCCGAAGCTCTCGATCGTGGCGGGCGACAGCCGCCGCTGCTCGCGCAGGTAGGCCATGGCGGCGGCGCCGCCGCTCTGGAGCAGCTGATCGCGGAACC